>JACQWN010000547.1 GCA_016209245.1 Bacteroidia bacterium | reverse complement strand
TAGTAAGTTGTGAACCTGGAATTTATATTAATGAAGAAAAGCTTGGAATCCGTCTTGAAAGTGTTATTATGGTAGATAGCCCTCCGATTGACCTTATGAAGGAGATCCCCATAGAAATTGAGGAAATTGAGGATTTAATGAAAGCATAATCCTCACGTGCTGTGGGGTATTTTAAAAATTTATTCTTCTTTTCCGACTGCTTCTAATCTCTTCCCGATTTTCATCGGGCTGTGCTTGCAATGCGTGGGATTAGTCGTCCTTTTTAAAATCAAATAAAGTAAGCTGTCGTGAATTTCTATCTTCAATATTTTCTGTGTCGTCTGTTTCAGGAATTTCTTCTATTGCCGCTTCTTCGGTTTCTTGTTGTTTTTCATCTGTAATTTTTTTTTCTTTTTTCTTTTTTGGTTTGGCAACCGGCTTGTCATATTCTTTCCTGTCGGGATTTTCTTCCATTTTTAAAACACGGGCAGCAATAATCATATCTTTAAAAAGTTTAAGCACCTCATATTCTACCCATTTTTGCTGTTCCACAGCCCAGCCCATCTGAATCCGAACCGACTCCAGTTTTCTGGCTAAGACCTTATCGTATTCTGTCTTCAGATAAGCAATGTATTCTTCCTCGTTATCCACAAGGTCTTTTACCTTGGGATGGTTAGGATACTTTAGTGTTTTTTCATCAAAGTCAAGTATTTTCATTGTGGTAAATTTTTTTCTATAATTGATATTTCTTTTTGGGTTAAACCATAAAGTTCGTAAACAATTTCATCAATTCTGTTTTCAGAATATTTAATACGCTTTTGAATGCGGTCTTTTTCATCTGGTTGTTTTGCCTTGCGTAAGTCCTTGTTTAGTTCTAAAAGAGTATCTACCAAACGAACAATTTCATTATGTCCCAGCTTTTCATCTTTGTTTTTAAAGTTTACGGTCGGAAATGGAAGTTGCCCAATTTGTCTCGCTTGAATTTCACTAAACACTTTTTTGGTTGATTTCAAAAATTTGTTGTAGAAATAATTGATTAGTTTGGAATTGAATACAGCTAAAATGAATTTAATATCACATTCAATTCCTTCTTTCCTATTTAAGACGACTAAAGTATTCAAGGCATAAAACTGCTTTTCGTCAAGTGTTGCAATTATTGAGGAAGATACTCGCCTGAAAAATATTTTTTCTTTTGAAAGGAAAATATCTTCTCTCTTGCAACTATGAATTGCATTTATATCGTACTTCAAATATTTACCCGACCAAATGGTTTGATACCTGTTTATTTCCCTGCCATCCAAAACAGGTTTGTAATTAGCTCCTAATTTTTTTTTTTTTTTTTATGCTGTCCTGTCTGATTTTAAAGCGATTGCCTGATTTATTTCGCCAATGTCATTAAAAGTTAATTTACAATGCCTCTCAATTCTGGATTTAACCTGTGTATCTAATTCATCATAACTTACACTAAATTGATTTTTGTGTGTTCGGTTAAAAGTTTCCTGATGTATTGATTTCTCAGTATAATTTAAGTCTTTATCACAAAACGAAATTTTTGTTTTTGCTTTGGAGACAGGTTTTGATAAAATCAAAGTCGTAGTTTCTACTACTGCATCGACAAAAACAAGTTTTTCATAAGAAACAATATTATCAATATGCGTAGTTTTTAAAATCAGACTTCGTAATTCCTGATAATATTCCTGTGTTAAAATTGTGTTCGGAATGATATAGCCAAGTTTTCCATCTTTGATTAGTAAGTTAATTCCTTTTTCAATAAAAAACCCAAATGTATTCATTCTACCCATTGAAGAGCAATATTTATTCAGCAAATACATTTTCTGTTCGTCATCAAACCACTCATACATTGCCATTTGAACATAAGGTGGATTCCCAATCACCGCATCAAAACCACCTTGCTTGAAAACTTCTGAAAAGGCGGTTTTCCAGTCAAAAAACTTTAATTTTTTTTCAATATTTTTTCTTTCTTCTTTATTCAATTCAAGAAAATCACCATTGTAATCATAACCAATCAAGGAGTTTCCGCATTTTATATTGTCGTCAAGGTCGGGTAATGCACGTTCGTGAAATATTTTGAGTTGCAGGTAAATGGATTCTTTTGTTTCTCCGTCCATTGTTTTCAGCAATAAACTTAATTTGGTTACTTCAACAGCATTAGGGTCAATGTCCACTCCGTAAAGATTATTGAGCAGGATTCGTTTCTTTTCTGCAACAGTTAATTTACCTTCGGGAGTTAGCGGTGAATTTTTGCTTTTCTTTTTATGAAGCCCTTTTTTCCAGTAATATTCGCTGTGGTATTTCAGCAGGCAAATAAAAGCGCCAAGCAAAAATGAACCGCTTCCGCAAGCGGGGTCAACAATTTTTATCTTGCTGATTTGCTCAGGTGTTTTCCCTTTAATCAGTTTCCCGACTGTATTATCAACAATGTATTCAACGATGTATTGAGGAGTATAAAATACACCTCCCGCTTTTTTCACTTCGGGTTTTGGAACAACCCGTGCTTTTCCCGATGGAGTTATTTTTATGATATGTCCTAAGAATTGTTCATAAGCATTACCGAGTATTTCTACCGGCATTACGCCATATTCATATTCCGTATTCGGCCGGTAAAGTTCTGTAATGATATTTTTTAAAATTTTGTTGTCAATTTTAAGTTTTGGAGTAATAGTATCTTTCGCAAAGTCAAACAAGCCAGAGTTGTATTTTTCGTCTGCTTTGTGATAAAGTTCAATAAGGTTTTGGTGAGTAATTCCTTTTATAGCGGCATCTTGTAAGTTTCCGAAATACTCAATATTTATGTCTTCGCAGAAACGGAGAAAAATTATTCTGTCAATAATAAGCTGGACTGCATAATTAATGTCTTCTTCGGTCAAGTGTTTGTTATTTAGCTTGATACTTGTGGCAAGATATTCTCTCCATTCATTTAACTTTTCTATAAATTCTTTGTCAAGCGGAACGCTTCCTTTTTTCTGCGTGTCTGTCTGAATATATTTATCAAACTTTCCTTTTCTTACTGCTTCTTTTGAAAAATTCCATAAGACCTCAAATTTTTTCTCATCCAAATACTCTGAATAAGTAAAGTATTCAATTCGTCTAACACCCGCAGGTTCATTTTGTTTTATTGGCTGTGTGCAGTCATAAACCGCAAACTCTTCAAAGTTTGTAAGAATGGAAACTGCAAGCCAGGCGCTTCTGCCATATCTTCTTATCTGATGCGCAGAATCTTTGTGGTCTTTAATAAAAGTTGCGGGTGTTTTGGCTTCAACAAAAAAGAGCGGTTTTAGTTCTGCAAGAAGTCCGAAAGCATAGTCGGGTTTCGTTGTGGATTTTTTTGTTTTTAATTTGAAATGAATGATAACATCACGGTTGTACTCTGGAAGATTTTCTATATTGTCAACATCCCAGCCTAATATTTTGAAAAAACGATTTACAATATTGTTTCTGAATTTTATTTCATCATAACCTTTTTCAAAATATTGGTCACGGTGCTCTTCGTAATCAGCGATTAATTTGGCGAGTTCCTTCTTGGCGGATTCTGGAGTCATATTGGATAAAATATTTGACAAATTTAGGGTTTTTATTTTATTATTTTTGTGTGTTGATAAAATTGCAATTCTTTTGCGGGCTTATCCCGCAAATGTGCTTGCAACGTGCTATTTTTAAGCACTTTTCTCACGCTTCCATATTTCAACAGCAATTTTTTTGCAGTTTTCCTGTCAATATTAAGTGTTTCACTTATAATTTTTGTTCCTCTGACAATCAGCTTTTTATTGTTTAGTTGCATGTCAACCATTTTGTTACCGACAACATGACCAAGTTTAATCATTACTGTAGTGGATATCATATTAAGGATTAATTTCTGAGCAGTACCGGCTTTCATCCGTGTACTACCGGTGACAAATTCAGAACCTGTAATTACTTCTATCGGGTATTTTGCTTCCCTCGATAAAGGGCTGTCTGAATTGGATGTGATACAAGCTGTTTCGATATTATGCCGGCTGCAATGCTGCATTGCTCCTACTACATACGGCGTTGTCCCGGAAGCAGAAATGCCAATTACAAAATCATTAGAAGACACTTTATTTTTTTGTAAGGTTTTCCATCCGGAATTAAAATCGTCTTCGGCTTTTTCTACTGCTTTCCGGATAGCTTTATCTCCACCGGCTATCAAACCGATTACTATGCCCGGGTCAATGCCATAAGTTGGCGGACATTCAGAAGCATCAACAACCCCAAGCCGGCCGCTTGTTCCCGAACCTATGTAAAATAACCTTCCTCCTGCTTTCATTTTTTCAACAACTGCATCCACAACAACCTCAATCTCCGAAATGACTTTTTCGACAATAAAAGGTACTTTTTTATCTTCATTGTTAATATTAATCAGGAGCTCTTTTATGCTCATTTTTTCAAGATCAGAATAATATGATTCTTTTTCGGTTGTTTTCATAATATATTAATTTTTAAAATGCGAATTCAACATGCTGTATTGCCAAATCTCAAAGATATAACTTTTATCCAAAACATGTCATATCTTGATTATTTCGTCATCTTCAAACCAAAAGATATCGTTTCAGGTGATTTTTACTGGGTAACAATAGTAAATGATTGGTTAATCGTTACTGTTGCTGATTGTACTGGTCATGGTGTGCCCGGTGCGTTTATGAGCATGCTTGGCGTTTCTTTCCTGAATGAGCTTGTCTCGCTTCAGGCGAATTTGAATGGCGGTGATTTTTTACATGGCAATGGAGTTCATCACCCGGAATAATCGATCCTTCTTCATTAACCCAAAGTTTTTATCCAAGCCAGACGACAACATATATATTTACTGCGTATGCAACAACAGGTGAGCTGATTGATAACGGTAATTTTGAATCAGGAAATATGGGTTTTACGAGTAATTATACATGGCGACCGTAACTTTCCTGACAGAAAAGGGTATAAAGGAAAGAATCCTTTAAAAAGAGATATTCCTTGTCCTGCATATGGATAATAACAAAGAGTTAAAATGTAGAAACGTTGCATGCAACGTCGCTACATTTTAGCTCTTTGTTATTATTAAATTAAATATGCTTATTGTAATTGTTCCCAGGTAAATGTTCCTGCTGGTCCTTCAGCGCCGTCGTTTCCATTAGCACCGAAACCGCCGGAATTTTCGCATTGCTTTTGTTCTTTTCCTACTAAAACATAAACCCTGTTAGCTCCGCCTTTTAGACCTTTTCCGCTTTGGCCGCCTTTTAAGCCGCTGAAGTCAATGTTTTCCTGTCCTGTAATTTTTTTGCTTTTGAAAACGATATTAGCGCCTCTTAAACCGTCCTGGCCATCATCTCCTTTTCCGCCTTTATCGTCATCTGTTAAACCTGCTGCACATGCTTTATCAAAAGCTTTTTTATCTTTAAATTCTAAATTTATTTGTGTGCAATTTTTACAAGCAACTCCTTCATTAGCACCATCTTTTCCGGGTTCTCCGGTACCAATGAAGGTGACTTTTCCCTGAACCTCAATTTCATCTGCAATAACAGCTAAATCAACAGGCTGACCATCGAGGCTGTCATTAAACTGAATGGTTGTTCCATCTTTTATCACCAGAACTTTTCCGGTAAAATCTTCAGTTATGGAACCTGTGTAGATTTTTTCTCCTTCCCAAATCATTTTTTGGGTACACGATGTAAGAAACATAGCAACTACGCCACAAGATAAAAAAATTTTTTTCATAATATTAACCGACATTAAAATTTTGCCTACTCTTTGAATTCCGGTTTTCAGCATCCCCGGTAAAATTTTGCGTCAAAATTATATATAGTTTTTTTATATT
>JACQWN010000546.1 GCA_016209245.1 Bacteroidia bacterium | reverse complement strand
TTATTGGCGGATTTTACCTTATTCAAATATGTGTTTATTATTTCTATTCTTTCTTTTGTCATTATAATATCAATTAGACTCAATTTCCCATACTTTTTTAACTTTATAATTTGAAAGTCTTTTTCCTTTTGCCTTATAGCTTTTAACCCCGATGAATTCCGTCACATCAACAATTACATCCGGCTTATCGCTGTTTTTACCTCCGAAGCTGATTTGCAGCTTGGGATATGTTGTATCAGTAATGAGAATAAATTGCGATTCGGGATTTTCACCGATAAAGCTTTGCTTTTTCTCGCCTTCCTCGGCATGAAAACGTTTTAAATAACAATACTTTAAATCGGCATCATAGTAAACTGCAGAAAACATTTTTGCCGGGTCAAATTTTTCGATAACAGCAATATTGTCTTCAAAATGATTATTGAGATCATAAGAACATGTTCTGAAATAGCCCGATTGTGTAATAACCAGTATTTTATCGTCATCGAGAAATGTACCTAGAAATATTCCCTTCTTATCTGTATTTAAGCGGAAGACTTGATTATCGAACCAAATATCACAACCGCCTAATGTTGAAGCTCCTTTTTCTTTTACTACAATTTTATGTACATCGTGCTTCGTAATTATATAACCGATTGAATTTCTTCCTTTGATTAATAATTTACTGAAATCAAATTCAAAAATCAGCTTTTTGAGCTTTGGGCGCGGTTTCAGGTAAATTTTAACAATTTCAGCTTCTCCGTTTGGGTTTCCGCTAAAATAAAGTATCTTGGAATTGCTTGTACCTTGGGTTATATCATATTCTTTATCGCGAACGATACCTGTTACAGGGAAACGTTTAGCAATTATATTTCCGTACCGTCCATCGCGGTAAACAGCATTATATATTGTGCGATTGTCGTTTGTATTAAATACAGCAATATATATTATATCTTTTCCGGCAAACGATTTTTCAGATACTTTTGATATCAGGTATTTTCCGTCTCTTCTGAAAATTATGATGTCATCAATATCGGAACACTCACATACAAATTCATCTTTTTTAAGACTTGTGCCGAAGAATCCCTCTTCTCGGATGACATATAATTTTTCGTTTATAGCAGCTACTTTTGTTGCAACTATAGTTTCAAAGCTTCTAAGCTCGGTTTTTCTTTCCCTGCCTTTACTATATTTCTTTTTAATGTTCCTGAAATATTCAACGGCATATTCGGTAAGATTTAAAAGGTTTTGCTTTATCAGGTTAATTTCTTCCTTTATCAAACGGATATTTTCATCAGCTTTAGATGAATCATATTTCGATATACGCCTGATATGAAGCTCGGTTAATTTAATAATATCTTCAGTACTGACTTCCCGATGCAGCTTATGCAGAAAAGGTTTTAACCCCTGGCTTATATTTAAAATTATAGCTTCCCATGTTTTACATTTTCTGATATCGAGGTAAATTTCCTCTTCAATAAAAATTTTCTCTAATGACAAAAAATGCAATTCTTCTTCGAGTTCATATTTTTTTATCTCGAGTTCACGGCGGAGAAGATGGGTCGTATTATTGACTGAAATTTCAAGAATTTCATTGACGCTTATAAATCTTGGCCTGTCTTCCTCAATAATACAAGCATTTGGGGAAACAGAAATTTCGCAATCGGTAAAAGCATAAAGGGCATCAATGGTTTTATCGGGCGAGGCGCCAGGTGCAAGATGAATAATAATTTCGACTTTTTCAGCAGTATTATCATCAATTTTACGAATTTTAATTTTCCCTTTTTCATTTGCACTTATTATGCTATCAATTAAATTATTTGTAGTTTTACTATAAGGCGGCTCGGTAATCACGAGGGTCTTTTTATCGCGCATTTCGATTTTCGCTCTTACTCTGACTTTTCCACCCCTGACACCTGCATTGTATTTCGAGCAGTCGGCAAGCCCTCCGGTTGGAAAATCAGGAAAAATTTCATATTCTTTGCCTTTAAGAATATTGATACATGCATCGAGCAGCTCAATAAAATTATGTGGTAAAATTTTGGAAGCCAGACCAACTGCAATACCTTCGGAACCTTCGGCTAATAAAAGCGGAAATTTCACAGGAAGTGCAATAGGTTCTTTATGACGGGAGTCATACGATGATTTCCAAAATGTTGTTTTGGAATTAAATACAACATCGAGAGCGAATTTCGATAATCGCGCTTCGATATATCTTGGCGCTGCTGCGCTGTCACCGGTAAATATATTTCCCCAATTACCTTGTGTGTCAATCAATAAATTCTTTTGACCTATTTGCACCAATGCATCATTAATAGATGCATCGCCATGAGGGTGATATTGCATTGTATGGCCGATAATGTTCGCTACTTTGTGAAAACGACCGTCGTCGAGCTGAAACATAGAATATAAAATACGACGTTGCACAGGTTTCAAGCCGTCGTAAACATGCGGTACGGCGCGCTCCAATATTACATACGAAGCATAATCGAGAAACCAGTCTTTGTACATTCCGGAAAGATGCACCCGGCCTTGTATATCTTCGGGATTATAAGGTTTATCTTCTTCTAAGCCGGCTTCAGGTACAAGTGCAGCTTCGCCTTGTGAATCAATAATATCTGATTTTTCTTCGTTTATCTCCTGTGAAGGAGGTTGTTGATTTTCATCATCCTCGCCGTTGTATTTATTATCGTTTATCATTATTTATTCGTTACTGTTTAGGTCATTATTTTATATTGATTATCCCATCGAAGTACGAATTTTTTACGAACCTACGAATTACGAATTTATGCATTGATTAATATTTACAACCGTTTCTCTTTTTTACTAAAGATTCTCAGATTTCCCAGAGAATCAAGAAGCTTCTTTAAAGCATCGGTTACTAAAGTGATATATAAGATAAGGGTTGTAAACCAAATTACCGCAGTATTAAACCATACTGTATCAAATTTTTTACCGAATAATATTTTAACAGGTGCATAAAAATGCGCTCTTCCTACATTCGATTCAGGTATTCTATAAATCGGTTCGGTTAATTGGATGAAACGGTCGTTGACTTCAAAAATTTTTCGTAATTCCTGACGGTTTTTGACTAAATCGCGTAAATTATAATTATAATTTTCATTCATCATTTCCACATATTCATCTTTTCCGCCGGGCAATGAATTCATAAAAGCAGTTGTGATTTCATCTTTCTTTGCTGTTGATTCATTATTAAGCTTGCTAAATTTTGTCCTGTATTTATCGAGATATTTAATAGCTTTGTCAGCAAGCGATTCATTAAATTTATTTATTGTAAAATCCTCGATGAAGCCGAATTGTTCAATATCGGGTCTTTCGGCGAGACGATATAATTCATTTCTTATGATTTTCAAATCTTTGTCCACATCTTTTTTGTCAGGTTCTGTAATGTGCTTGCTGACAGCATTGACCTTGGTTTTGAGCTCAGGCAACCACATGCCGCTTAGATAACCATACTCGCTGACTTTTTGTTCAATATCAAAGAAATTTTTTTCGAATTTATTATGTTTAAACTGAGCCACAGCCAAAGCTTCATAAGCCCATCGCGAAGTCATAAGATCGCCAACAAAGGGAACATAAACAAAAGAAGATACACTTTTATGAAGCTTGTCAAATTTTACGATTACCCCGCTAAGTAATAGTTGAGGGACTAATATAAAAGGTATAAGGATATAAATAGTTACAACGGAATTCAGGGCTGACGAAATATTTAATCCAAGCATATTGGCAAAACACGAGGAAGTAAACAAAACACACCAATATATGAAAGTCAGCCCTTTGATTCCAAGAATAAAATTTCCGACCAGCACGAATGTGATAGCTTGAATAGCTGATATAACAAACATAATCATTACTTTGGAATTAATATAGCTTAAACGGCTGAGATTGAGAAATTGTTCACGTTTAAGAATTTTACGGTCTTTGATAATCTCCTCAGCGCTTACAGTTAAACCGAGAAAGAGAGATACGACTACTGCCATAAACATATATGCCGGAAGGTTTTCATTTTCACTGAAAATATATTCTTCTCCTATAATATATTTTGTAAAATATCCAAGTATAACGGCTAAGACTGGTGCCTCAAAAAAATTTATCAGAATATATTGCTTATTAGTCAATTTAGATAATACATCTCTGATAGTGAAAATTTTAAATTGTTTTAGCTTACTTGGTATCTTGAAATGGCTTTTTGGTATCTCGCCTTTTTCATCAGCAGCTTCAATTTTCCTGTCAAGATTTTTCAAATAAAGCTCGTACCATTCTTTTGGTGAGGTTTTACGGTTTCTTGTCAGCTTACCGTATTCGTCAACCACCTTGGCTTCAAGAATTTGAAGGATTTGTTCTGGATTTACATTTCCGCATTGCAAACACTCGCTTTCTTCTGCATTAACGTGACTTGTCATTTTTTTGAAATAAACAACAGCATCAACAGGATTACCATAATAAACAGGATGCCCGCCTTTGTCCATTATTAAGAGCTTGTCGAATAATTTGAATATATCTGATGATGGCTGGTGTATATTGATAATCAATAATTTGCCCTTCAAAGCTTGTTCTTTTAGTAAGTCCATTACCATATCGGAATCGTTTGAAGAAAGCCCGGAAGTCGGTTCGTCAACAAAAAGAACTGATGGTTCTCTTATAAGCTCAAGCGCTATATTAAGCCGTTTGCGTTGTCCGCCGCTGATAAATTTGTTTAAGGGTCCTCCTACTTTTAAATCGCGTATTTCATATAAATCAAGGTCCTGCAAAACTTTTGTAACCGCCTCAACGATTTGTTCCTCGGTAAAATCATCAAAGCAAAGCTTTGCATTATAATAGAGATTCTGGTAAACAGTAAGTTCTTCGATAAGTAAATCATCCTGAGGGACAAAACCAATAATGCCTTCAAGCTTATCTTTTTCTTCATAAATATTATATCCGTTAATTGTAATCTCACCTTTCTGCGGGTTAAGTGTGCCGTTAAAAACATTAAGCAGTGTTGATTTTCCTGCTCCGCTTCCTCCCATAACCCCAATCATTTGACCTGATTCTTCATGGAAATTAAACCAATGTAACCCGTTTTCACTGTTTTTAAACCGGAAATCAATTTCTTTTCCTGAAAATGTTATTTTTGTTTTAACGGAAGATGCAAGGAACTTACCTACAACATCGCTGTAATAAACCGGGCTAATCTTGCGGCTCCGGATAGAAGAACCTTTATCCAATAAATAAACCCGTTTGGGTTTAATATAATGTCCGTTCAGATATAATTCATCATCACCGACATATCCAAAAGCATACATATTTGTGCTTTTGATAAAAATCGTAACTATATAGCCGGCCAAGTTTTCGTTAAATATATGTTTGATTGGAGGCTCGGTAAATGATTTGTTATTATTAATAAGCAGTACATTTTCTTTCTCAGGAATCTTATCATAAGTTTCTAAAATAAGCGCTTTGCAATTTTCATATTCCTCGTTGCTTATATTAAAAGTGCTGGCTACTGTCTTTACGAATTCCAGCTCATCTTCCGTTATATTTCCGTCGTAACTGATAAATTCGAGCAATTGCAACAAAACCAGAACCTTCTGTTCCTGTCTCAATTCTTCATTGACTTGTTCGCATATTGCAAGCACTTTCACCGAATTTGCCGAAAGCCGTTTCTTGCCTTTTTTACTGTGATGCACCGCGACGTATTCGTCGAATAATTTAAGATATTCATCAACAAGCTCCTGGTTCAGTTGTTGCTTAAGATATGATTCTACAACAGATCTGCCCGATTCGGAACTATCTCCTTTCTCGAAATTCGCAATTATTGCAAAAAGACGCATTAACGCTTTTAAAATTAATTCACTCATTGATTAAATATTTGGGGTTAGTAATTTTTTTTAAAGCTTCAAAAGTAATAATTCTTTAATTATAATTTCAGACTTCTTAAAAAGAGAAATTTGTTAATATAAAAGTAAACAATTTTTCGTGTGATTTTGAGCTTTGGAGTTTTGGTATCGAAAAAAAATGCCACTAAAGCACTAAAACACCAAATCCCACTAAAGTAAAATTGTGTAGTTTTATTTTTTATACTATAATTTTGTATATTTACCTGCAAAATAAAATTAAATTTTAAAAAAACAGCTATGAAAACAGAAAAGAAAACAAAAGTCAAATCATGGAAAGAAAAATTTGAAAAGGCATGTAAGCACGAATTGCCTACGGTTGCCAAAATTAGTGGTAACAGGTACACCGTAGTAAAGTAAATTTTTCATTAAAATGCAATCATTTTTATACAGATTGCTTAATATTTGAT
>JACQWN010000545.1 GCA_016209245.1 Bacteroidia bacterium | reverse complement strand
TTTGTCTTGATGCTTCATCAGGCAACACAGACGATTTAACGACAGTCTGCTTGATGGCTACCACCAAAGGATAATCGCAAATTGTCTGAACGAAAATAGCGCCGTTGTTATGTTTTGGCGTAGCGGAATAGTCTGTTTGCAGGCTTATTCCGTTTCCGTTTTTAAGTTTCAGCTTATTGCTGATTTCCTCAATATTTATAAACCATTTTAATGAACTGTCGTGAATGTGGTGCGCTTCATCATTAAATACAACCAAATCTTTAATCTTATCGCTTCTTAAAATCTTTCCGAGGTCCAAACCTTTTGAAGTATCGGCATCGGGCTTAGGTTTTACACCAAGAAAAGTTGTCTCAAAAGATTGTTCGGGTTCTTGGTTAAAACCTACTCTGTGCGTATTAGTCAGAAAAATATTGCCCGATTCGGTAATTGGCTTTAGGTCGTCCTGAATATGTAAGGTTAGTTGAAAATCGTTTTTCCAGTCTTTATCGTCAAATCCATTGACAGGAATGAAAGGTTCATTAATGAACATTTTTAAGCTGTCAAAGTCCTTGCGTAATCGGTTTAATACAATAATATTGGGAGTAATTACCAAAAAATTTTTTGACAGATTGCTTTCCGGTTCATAAAGTTTATGGAAATATGACCAAACTAAAGCCAAGCCCATTACTTTAGTTTTTCCTGCACCAGTTGCCATTTTCACAACATACCTTGTCCATGTTTCTTCAAAATGCTGTAAACTGATACGGTCAGTAGAACTATACCGCATCATATCATACTTATCATGTGCTTTTGCAACTTCATAGAGGTAAATAATTGATTCAACGGCTTCGCGTTGTGAAAAGAAAAAACTGAATTTTGTTTGGCCAAGTATATGCTCCTGATTAAACCAGGAGTTCAATAAAGATTTTGAGGTTGCCGAAGCGCCATGATAATTTTCCTCTCTCCATTTAGCAACTGCCAGTCTGATTTTATAAACCAATGGTGGCAATAGCTTTTCATAAGCATTTTGAAAGGCATCTATTTGGCTTTGTGTCGGCGCCCATCTTTCATCAGGCGATAATATTTTAAAAGGGTCTGTTAATTTCATTATATAATTTTCTAAGGTTTCAAAGATAATATTTTAATGGTGTGCAGGCAAAAAATTGGCTCTTTTGGTGTTGCAAAGTGTCGGATTGTGTGTCGGGCAAAACCAAATGTGCCAATGTTCGCTGGCATAAATTTTAAAAATGCGACGGGTCGGTTTTTCAATCTCTTTGCCAAACTTTGGTTTGTGTGTTTGCCTTGCTCAACTTGAAAAAATTTTTATCCCAATCTTTCCATATAGCTTCATATCCTTGTGATTTTATCATTTCCACTATCTCCGCCGGTTTCCTGTGGTCATGCACTTCAAACTGCCGGAGCGCTATTCGCTCGGAATATCCGCCGGGTTCGGTACGTGAACCTGCACTCATTGATGTAATTCCAAGTTTAATAGCATTATCTCTGAATTTGCTGCTTTCACGGACAGATAAAGAAAGCTCGACCTCACCGTTAAAAATACGGTATGCACAAATTAATTGAACTAATTCTTTGTCGGTCATAGAATATGGAGGAACAAAAACGCCTTCATGAGGCCGTAAACGCGGAAATGATATTGAATATTTTGTTTTCCAGTATTTCTTTTCAAGATATTTCACATGAAGTGCCGTAAAAAAAGCATCTGTCCGCCAATCTTCCAGACCTATAAGATTTCCGATTCCGATACGGTGGATCCCTGCTGTTCCGAGCCGGTCAGGCGTTTCAAGACGATAATCAAAATCAGCTTTACTTCCGCCCTGATGATACTTCCGGTAGCTCTCTTTATTATATGTCTCCTGATAAATATAAACACTATGAAGCCCTATATTTATTAATTCCTTATATTCATCAGTATCAAGCGGCTGCACTTCGATAGAGATTAATGAGAAATATGGACGAATCAAAATCATAACCTCTTTTAAGTAATCCATGCCGGCGACAGAAGGATTATCTCCCGTAACTAACAAGATATGTTTGTAGCCATATTGTTTGATAATTTCAATTTCTTTCAGAATTTGTTTTTTTGAAAGGGTAATACGTTCAATTGCATTTGATTTATTGAATCCGCAATATATGCAATAGTTATTACAATCGTTTGAAAGATATAATGGAATAAAAAGTTGAATTGTTTTCCCAAAATGTTTTTGTGTGAGCTTGCTGCTAAGTTGTGCCATAGGTTCGAGAAATGCTGATGCAGCAGGTGAAATGAGGGATATAAAATCATTAATATCCCTGTATTGTTTTGATAATGCCTGTTCTACATCGTTTGCCGTTCTGGAATAGATTTTACTTTTAATATCGTTCCAGTTGTATTTATTTATAACTTGGTTGAAGCTCATTATTTATATTGAATCTAAAAAAGTTGTTAATGGACTTGTCGCATTAGCGATTTCGGATGATACAGCTAATTGTGCTTCATAAGCTATTCTTCCTGCTTCCACTGCCAGTTTAAAGGCATTTGCCATTTTAACCGGATTTGAAGAGATGGCAATTGCTGTGTTTATTAATACTGCATCTGCACCCATCTCCATGGCTTCGGCAGCATGCGATGGCGCACCAATTCCAGCGTCTATAATTACCGGAATATTACTTTGCTCAATTATTATTCGTAAAAAATCTTTTGTTTGAAGGCCTTTTGCGCTGCCAATAGGTGAACCTAACGGCATTACCGCAGCTGTTCCTGCATCTTCAAGTTTCTTACAAATAACCGGATCGGCATTAATATATGGTAATACTACAAAACCTTGCTTGACAAGCTCCTTCGAGGCAATAACAGTTTCATCAGGGTCGGGAAGCAAGTACTTTGGGTCAGGATGAATCTCAAGCTTTATCCAGTTAGTTGCAAGCGCTTCACGAGCTAATTGAGCTGCAAAAACCGCTTCCTTAGCATTCCGCACACCGGAAGTGTTTGGTATCAAAGTGACTTTAGGATGCCTGATATGTACAAGCATATCATCCTCATCATTCTTAATGTCCACACGTTTTAGAGCGACAGTCACCAGTTCTGTTTCACTGGCAAGAATCGCTTCTTTCATTATTTGATTGGAACTGAATTTTCCTGTTCCGACAAAGAGCCGTGAATTAAATGTTTTACCTGCTATTATTAAAGGTTTCATAATAATTCATTATAATTTTGCGATTTCATATATTAGATATTTTTTTCTATTTTTGTGTTATCAAATTTAAATTTATAAAAATATGCAAACAGTTGTATTACATAGTAATTCAAAAACGGATATGAAATTACTCACTGATTTAGCTAAGAAAATCGGGATTTTAGTTAAATATCTTACAGATGAAGAAAAAGAAGATATTGGTTTATTAAATGCAATAATAAAAGGCCGAACCGGCAAATATGTCAACACCAATAACTTTATTAAAAAGTTAAGAAAATGAGAGTATTGATTGATAAGTCTTTTGAAAAGGACACTGATAAAATAACCGATAAAAAACTTCTTAATTCTATAGCAGATTGTATAGAAAAAATTCAGGAACTTGACAAACTTTCTGATATTACTAATTGTAAAAAATTGAAAGGAAGCCAAAATGCTTATCGCATTAGAATTGGTGATTATCGAATTGGTTTTATTTTTGAAAATCAAACTATTGAATTTGTGCGTTTCTTGCATCGTGGTAAAATTTATGATAGTTTTCCCGCTTGATAAATAAAGCTGCCAATATCACTTAATAATATATGTTTTTTGTCGCCATTTCCTAAATTTATGTTATTTTACACATTTTAAACATCATAGAATCTGATTTTTAAAGCTGGAATATTTGTTAATTGATTCAATATATCTGCAAGTTTCAACCTCAATATTTTCTGACATTGCAATTGCAGATGAAACTGCAATTCCATATATTCCGGCAGAAAGCAAAGTAAAAATATCGTCTCGAGTAATACCGCCTATAGCAATAACAGGTATGTTAATATTATGTTTGGTGCATTGTTCAACTATTTTACTAATTCCGGTAATACCAAGCACAGGACTGAGTTTTTTTTTGGTTGACGTAAAACGGAATGGTCCGAGCCCAATATAATCAACCCCTGCATCCTGAAGTTTCTGAATATTTTCAAAGGTATTTGCAGTTCCTCCGATAATGAAGTCATCACCGGTAATTTTTCTTGCATTCACAGGATTCATATCCCCTTTTCCAAGATGTACCCCATGCACACCAATACGAATAGCAAGCTCAACCTTATCATTTATTATTAATAACGTATCGTAACGTAAACATATTTTTTTTATCTGAAGTGCGATATTTTCAATTTTTTTCGGTATTTCGTTTTTTATTCTGAATTGAATCCATCTTCCCCCTGCATTACACACAGATTCAACTTGCTCAGGGATAGAATATTTTCCTCCGGCAAATGTTATGTATTGAAATCGTGAAATATTTTTGTTGTTTTTCATTTTATTAAATTGATTAATCATTTATAGAGACATATAGCCTGATTAATTCATAAACTTTGTGATTTCTTTGTGCCTTTGTGACTTGGTGGCAAGATTAATTTTCGCCACAAAGACACGAAGTCACTAAGTTATTTCGTTGAAAAAAAATTTTTTCAACGAAAAATTTTATGTTCTTTGACATATTGAAATCGGGAAAACATGGCATAAATTTTCCTTTTGTTTTTTTGTAAAAAACATCAATAAATTTTTCTACTTTTGCAATGGACAAATTTAATAAGACTTTTCAAAGGGAGGCAGGTACTATACCTGCTTCCTTGAAAAGAAATTATTTTATTTTTATCCACACAAAAAATTACAAAGAACTTTGAGAGGAACACGTAGATCCCGCACTATGTGATGTTATTTCACATTGGGACAAAACGTGTTCTTTTCTTTTTTTAGTTTGTTTTTTTGAAACAGGAGCTTTGCTGTCAAAATTCTGATAGCGTCTGCCCTTTTCAATACAGGCATTTTCCTGTTGTTGTTTTTCCTGCTGTTTTTCTTTGGACCGTTCCCTGTTCTGCATATCAATTTGCGGATTGTATTTCTGCTTATGTTTAAGCATCCCGTAAACGATACGCAAAATCTTGTGCATGCAAACTCCGATGGCTGCCATATTGGACATTCCTTCGGATACTTTTCTTTCGTAAAGTTCCTTAATAAGCGGATTATAAACGATAGCCCCCCTGGCGATATTAAAGAGTATCTTTCGCATGTTTTTACTACCTTGTTTACTCATCTTTACACCAACGGTTTTATCTCCGCTTTGTTTGAATTTGGGATGCAGACCAAAATAGCAACTGAAACCTTTAACCGTAGTAAAACGTTCAATGGTTCCTATTTCAAGCAACAAACCTATTGCAGATGTGGTATCAATGCCCTTAAAAGAACATAGTAATTCAATTTCAGGACAACTCATTTCCTGCTCTATCAAAAGCATCTGACCCTTGATATTTTGGTCAAAAGTTCTGATTTGCAGTGCTAATTGTTTAACCAACATTTATGCATTTTTATCGGTTGCAGAAGCTATGTTTTGCTTGGCTTCTGCGACAAGTTCTTCTGCTCGTTCTAAAGTCAGGTAAGGAATTTTAGCAAGTTTTTCAGGTTTTGCTTTAGCAAGATTTTCTGCTGTCGGGCATTGGATAATCAGTTCCAACAACCAATTGGGAAACGTATCGTTTTTAAAACGCATCAGTGTCGGATTCGCACTATACAAAATAGTTTCCATTTGATTGATGGTTTGTACTCTTTGTTTTTTTTGCATTTCAACAAAGTTCCAATGGCGGCACAGGGACTTCCAATATTCATCCTGGTCATATTTAATATTATCCGGATGATTGATCATGTATTCCGCAATAGCAAAAGCGCTTATGGCATCGGTTACATTTCTTTTCATACCGGCTTTCCGGTTGAAATTAACACCTAAAGGATTTACCCTTGCTACTTTGATATTTAACACTTTCTGGTAACCCTGCAAGGTGTTATACCAGTTGTTCTCGTAGCCACCGGTGCTTTCTACTGCTGAATACAGTTCCAAACCAGGATACTTTTTAAAACACTCTGCAAGTCTGGAAAATAATTCACAGTGACCTGCATGAGTATCATCTAACTGGAAGCTTTCTAAAACTACCTGTTTTTTTTCTGAAAGGATAATCCAATCGGCGTATCCCTTACTAACATCTCCACCTAAATAAAGTTTCATTTTGCAAAAGAATTTGTTTTACATTTGTCAGGCAACATCAGTCTCGTAAATACGGTTTCGTGAACCATGTTATTTCCCGATTTTTACCTGACCGGCATAATAAACTTAGTGACAGGTTCAATAGACCTACGACACAAAACATAATTGCCGGTAAAGTAAACATATTTCTAAAACAAAAAATATGACAATATTTCAAAGAACAAACATACGAGTTTCACAAAGTTATTAATTCCTATGAATTATTCAGGATAGCAGAATGTCTCTACAAATACAAATATATTTTTCAAAATAGATGATATCCTAACATTGTATTATTACTGCAAATGAATCGTTCTGTATAATATTTGCCTATTTCACAAGCCTCTAAGAGATTTTTACCTTTGGCTAGCTGTGAGGCAATTGCAGAAGATAAAACACAACCGGAACCATGTTTAGAGTACCGTTTAAATAACTTACCGTCAATAAAATACGATTCACAATTCATATATAATATGTCAATAACCTTAGTTTTATTACGAAAGCCGGTTACAAGCACAGGACAAATGTTTTCAGATAATAATGATTGATTGATTAAATCATTTTTTTTTGAATATGATTTTATATTAAATAGAAATGTCGCTTCTGCTTTATTTGGAGTAATAAGAGTTATTTTTTTCAGAATCCGTATAAATTTTTTAAGTAAAAAACAATCATGAAACCGGTATCCTTCACTGGTTTTCAATACTGGCTCCCAAATAATGACTATTTTTTTATTAATAGATTTCAAAAAATCTATTACATCATTAAGTACATCCAGATTTTCGATAATGCCAATTTTTACAGCACTAAATGAGTGTTTTCGTATTAATATTTCAATTTGCCTGATTATTGACGACGCGGATATCCAATCAAGACCGTCAAATTCAAAAGCATTCTGACGTGTCAATGCCGAACAGACG
>JACQWN010000088.1 GCA_016209245.1 Bacteroidia bacterium | reverse complement strand
AAGTATAATAAATGCTATTATAACAATACTCCATTGCTTTTACCATTAATTGTGCAGGCGGAGTATTTACAAAAGTATGTATAAGAACATCATTTGCATACAAATTAATGCTCATATCAGCAAGTCGTTCAATACGTAAATATTGTAAGTCTGATAATGATGCATCTGTTACGATAATTTGTCCATTACTAACAACGTTAATTGTTGCACTTATTGTACATGGAAACTGGAATGGAGGGCATGAATTGGTAGATAAATATAAAAAAAAGCCATATTTCATATCTTGAATTTTATAGGAAACTTTATCGGAAAAACCATAACATAACACATTAATTGTTCCGGAAGGAATAAAATTTGATATCTCTGCCCATCCAGGCTCACTTTCACCCATCTGTTTAGGAGATGTTTTGCCTGCCACTAATGAAACTGTACTATTGTCAGGGCAAATAATTTGCTCAACTCCACCAGGTTCATAAAACTCCATAGTCCATGGTTGATCATACCCAATATAATAACTTCTTATTATGCTGCCTTGGAAAATTTCCGAACTATAATTAATAGAGTATGAATATCCGATAGTTATAGTATATATTCCTGGTGATAAATTAGTTATATCCTTTGTTGTTGCATAAATAGTATCAGAGCCATTTTTATGCCATTCGTAACCTGTAATACTAAGGTCCGCTGAATAATCGCCAATAGTCAAATCTATAGTGCCATCATTACTATTACAAGCAGTAGCATCAGTTGTACTCGCTGTTATTTCCGGAATAGAAGGTCCTTTTGAAATATAAACTATTTCTATTCCATCTTGATAATCGACACCTCCGCCGCAAGTTGGACATTCCTTAATCAATATATCTGTGACATAAATATTATCAGCTACTATAGGTTGTGTATAAAGAACTATTCCGTTAACTATGTACATCAGATTAGAGTTTGTATCAATTACATATTCAATGTTCTCGTATGGTTTTACCCATCCAATTGTATTCTTTGCCTGGCCATCCTTTACGACTTTCAGCTTACCATTTTTAATATATAACCCATAATCAAAGCCGGTATAATAATTTGACTGCGCTTTTGTTACATTCCTTAAACCTACGGCGCATTCTATATCTGTATTGGTTAAGGAAAAACCAAGCGTCCCTTCCTGGTTACCGCTTAATATATTATAAAGTGTTACTTTGGAATTTCCCCATCCGTCAGCTCCTGTTTTAACTATTAAATTATTAACAATTTCGACGCCCACAGCGCTTACATAATTGATTTCCTTGCTTACCGGGATCATCAGCTCTTTTGTACTACCGCTGTTATCATATATTTTGCAGCGATATACGCCGGCAGTCAATCCAATATATTTAGTAGATTTATAAACATTAAGTAACATATTGTAATATTTTTCGGGTGTATAAATGGAATCGAGTCCGGGTATAGTGTCGAAAAGTAATTCAATATCCGCCAAGGTGGGTAATTCGCCTTGCCCCCACATAATATGATACGGAGGTTCTCCGCCTGTGATATTCAAAGTGATGCTACCTTTTGCCGATGGTGTTTCAGATAAAGATGTATAAGTAACATGCAATCCAGGACATAATGAAGTTTTCACTTCATCAAAATAGGCCACTGCATTTTTCAGCGAAGCATCGAGCATTAATTGTTTGGATGTGTCGGTAACCGATTCATATAATAAAATGTTATTTTTATAATACCTTATTTTATCGCCTTGCCGCCATATCTCAAACACATCGCCTGGAGCATATACGCCATAACTTCCTTTCACAATTCCAAACTCTGCTATGTTCAATTGATTCAGTGCGAAATAAAAACCATACTGAATGCTTGTGTAGTTGGCGTTTTGGTTCACTTCAGAAAAGCCCAGTACACGCTCTTTGGAGCTATTGGCAGTAAAATTCTGCTGCGTTATTTTATATTGTAAAAATCCATTTTTACCCGGTTTTAGAATGTTTTCCGAGGCTGCTCCGGCATTCCAGCCGTTGCCGCTGCCTGTTTTTGTAATGGTCTTAGCGCTTTGGTTCCACGAAGTATTTTCCAGGTCGGTCCAGGCGACGTCAAGCAACACGTCTATAGCGGCTGTGGCGGTCTGCCCTGTAATATCCGTTACGGTAACCGAATATCTTCCGGGTAAAATATTGAACAACTGCGTGGTCGTCGAGTCATTGCTCCATGCGAATGTATAGGGCGGAGCGCCGCCATATACGTTCGTAACAATGTTAAACCATACATTTTCGCTGCCTTGTTCGATATTGTAAGATAATATAAGAGGTAATAATGCTACCGGTTTGGCAAGACACAGAGCCGATGTATTGTTTTGGGCATCAGTAGCTGTTGCAACCACAAAACCATAGCCCGTCGTAATATTAGCTGTCCAATTTCCCACTTCGTCTGCCGTAACAGTAGTTAAGTATTCGTTGGCATTTTCATCGCCCGTACTCCCGAACAACTCGATAATATCGCCGGGCTGCGATGTGCCGGTGACAGTTGTACCAGTGAAATCGGTAATTACAGGCGCTGTTTTATTCATATTTGCATTAGTTAATAGCCTTATTCCAACAGGATTATTATATATGAGATTACCTGAAATACGATTGTAGTTGCAGGTAGCAAAAACTGATATGCCTCTTACACCGCAATTTACAATAGTGTTGCCTTCACCTGAAATTGTGCCCCCTATAGTGTTTTCCTCAGAATTATACAATATCGCTATCCCGTAATCTTCAATACTGAGCACCGCACCGGTATTGTCTGTTCCGATAATATTGCCTTTTATGCTACCATAATTAGATGTTCCAAGTAGAATACCGCTGGTTGCCGTATTGTCTGCACCATTGTTTACCCGACATATTACATTGTCGACGATATTATAAGTGGCGCAACCGGAAAAAATAATGGCGCTCTGTCTGAAATTTCTCAAATACAATCCTTTAATATTACTATTATTTGTCGCATAACTAAAAATGCCCATATTGAATCTGTCTTGTCCGTCAATGACGATTGCAGGGCTTCCTGTGGCATAACCGGCTTGCGTTGTTCCGTCAATAACGGTTGTTTTATACAGTCCGGGTAGTTCCTGGTTAAGAAATATAATATATGGCGCTACGCCTTGAATATCAAAGATTATCACCGTAGCGCCTGGCAAGTCGTTCGCTTTATAGAACGCCCACTGCAGCGTGCCGTACATGTCCGGGTCGCAGAGACTGTCCACGAAATTGTACGGGTCTGTAAACGGGTTGGGGTCACCGATCTTGGTGACCACCAACGTATCCTGAGCAATGAGGCGGATTGCTGACAAGCAAATCAATAAAATATTTGTTACTATTCAGGTTCAAAGATATAATTATTATTTGAAATTAACAACAGAATGTTGAAAAATAATTGTAACCGTTCACGGGGTTAAAAAGCTTAATTTTCTATTTTTCAATTTATATTTAGTTTATAATCAATCATTTAAATACCGTTAACGGTTACAAATAATTTTTATGGGTATGAAAAGCGAAGATAATATGCAGAATTTTGCATGATTTTATGTCACTTAAAGTATAATAATATATCTTTGTTGCGAACATTTGAGTCGTTATGCATATTTATCCCGATACATTTGAGCAAAAAATTAGTTTCGACAGGATACGTGACTTAGTAAAAGAGAAATGTAAGCAGTAATGAGCATAATAATTCTCGGCATAGAATCATCGTGTGACGATACTTGTGCGGCAATAATAAGAGATGGCATATTATTGTCTAACATTATTGCAGGTCAGGAGATACATAAGCAATATGGAGGTGTTGTACCGGAGCTTGCATCCAGGGCTCATCAGCAAAATATTATTCCTGTTGTTGATGTGGCTATCCGCTCTGCCGGAATTTCAAAATCAGATATTAAAGCAGTGGCATTTACAAGGGGACCCGGACTAATGGGCGCACTGCTTGTGGGTGCTTCATTCGCCAAAGGTTTTGCTCTTTCTATGAATATTCCGTTAATAGCGGTGAATCATCTTCATGGTCATATTCTGGTGCATTTTATTAAAGAAAAAGAAAACAATGCACAACAACCGGAATTTCCTTTTCTGTGCCTGTTAGTTTCCGGAGGTCATACGCAGTTGATAGTAGTCAGGGGTTTCCTGCATTTTGAAATAATCGGCACAACTATTGATGATGCGGCCGGTGAAGCTTATGATAAATGTGCAAAGATTATTGGGCTTGATTATCCTGGTGGGCCGGCAATTGACAAATATGCGAAGAACGGAGATGAAAAAAAATTTACTTTTTCAATTCCAAGTGTCAGAGGCCTAAATTTCAGCTTTAGCGGACTAAAGACAAATTTTCTGTATTTTGTCCGTGACCGGCTGAAACAGGATAAAAATTTTGTTGTAAGTAGCCGAGATAATCTTTGTGCTTCAATCCAATATACGATTAATAAAATATTATGTCAGAAATTGCAGAAAGCCGTAGAACAAACGGGAATAAAAGAAGTAGCTATAGCCGGAGGTGTTGCTGCAAATTCAGCTTTGCGCAGCTCGTTAAAAATTTTATCGGCAAAAAACGATTGGAATCTTTATCTGCCGAAACCAATGTTTACTACCGATAACGCAGCCATGATAGCTATTACAGGTTATTACAGCTATCTGAACAAAAAGTTCGATTCTTTGGAAATAACACCCGTGGCAAAGTATTTTACTTTATAACTTATAACTATTTAGGTATGGTCGTTATTATCCCATCGAAGTACG
>JACQWN010000544.1 GCA_016209245.1 Bacteroidia bacterium | reverse complement strand
CTGCCAATTTTTAAATCCAAACCATGGTTAAACCATCTTCCTCATATATAGCAAACTCTTTGTTGCGTCGTTTGTCCATGATCAGCATAAAGCCCTTCTGAACACCTTCCCTGCGCATATAATCTTTCAGCCTCGTTATTCCCTGTTTATGATATTCTTCGCTTCGCCAGAGTTTTAATTCAACGACAAATTTTTCATCTCTGAAAATCACAATAATATCTAACCGCTTTTCTTCACTGGTTTCTACTTCCTTGAAAGAAAAACCGATGCCGTTGATTATGGGCTTGAGGAAAACAAGAAATAGTAACCGCAGGTCTTTTTCAAGAAATTCGCTGCTTTTCAGTAAGTCGCTTTTCGAATATTTTTCTTTGATAACTTCCTGGAATTTGGAAAGGACTTTTTCAATATCAAGCCTTCGGTTTGGCTTTATATAGCTGCTTTGCACAATATTATTTATTATCTCCTCTTTATGTTCAAGTTTGCTGGTAATATAATTCGTCAGAACCTCTTCATAAATTTTGTTTGATATTGCAATTTTTTGATTTTCATTACTGAATATACCATGGTTGACGCCTATATTAATTGTTAAGTTCAATGCGTTGTAAGAATATGACTTATTTCCCAAGATAATATTTTCGACATATTCTTTAAGGGTCAGGTTTTCTTCAACATGTTTAACCAGACTTTCGAAATTCGTATTTACTTCTAATATTATTGTTTTTACTGCGTCGTCCACATCGGCGATGGTCCATGAATTGTCTTTTCCATCAGTTGCTATTTTTTCGTCAATCTCTTTGCATATCCGGCTGACAAGAAACGGGTATCCACTTGTATAATGATGAATTCTTTTGCTGATTTCCGGAATATCCATTATAATTTTTTTATCATTTGAATAATCTTCCAGCATGGTGGCAATTTCGGCAGGATTGAAACTCATATCAACCTTAAAATCAACAGCTATGTTCCAGGAGCTGTTGTACCTGTCCTGAGCGTAGCGTTGCATTGAGCTTGTCGAAATGTCGAAGGGTTTTTGCTCCCCGTCAGGACGATATTTCAGTTTAAGAGTTTTTACATCGTGCACCCCGGCAAGGATTACGCTGTGGAAGGTATGATCTTCGCCTTCATTTCTCAAAAGATATTTATTTCTTAAAACCCCGAGAAAACTCAGAAAAAGCTGGTTATTGCTACTTTTATCAACTTCGTCTATCATTAAAACAATCTTTCTGCCGGTTTTAATAATAAATTCCGTAATAACATTTGAAACATCATTCAGGTTATTTATTTTTTCAATCTGTCCTGTGAGATACTTTGATAAGTTTTGATTCTTTGTTTTTAATTTATTGGCAATGATTTCAATAAACTCTCTGCTAAATTTGTTCTCATTTTCAAATATTATGTCGCCAATTCCTTCAAAACTGAGCCGTATAACCAAATAATCATCCATCTTTTCCAGTTTTTTCGATAGCAGGTACATCGTAGTTGTCTTTCCAAACTGACGGGGACGGTTGATAGTAAAATATTTACCTCTGTCAATTAATTCGATTATTTTATCTAATTTGTCGGATGTATCAACCATATAATGCATATCAGGGATACAGGTTCCTGTGATGTTGAATTCTTTTGTCATAAATGATTTATTTAACGATAAACATACAAATTTAAGCATTTTTCAAATAGATATTTACAACATTTCATTATGTCGCTGTGTCTTTGCAATATATGATTTTTTTATTCGGTTCTTGTTTCGAAAGGATTTCTTCGCCCTGAAAAGACTTCAATAATTTCTTTAAACTCTTCAACTAACTGGCTATAATTGCTCAAATGTCGCAGGTCGCATTTCTCGGTCACTTCGGTCCCTAAATAAAAAATCTGGTCATTTCTGAATTTTGTGTACATAAAGATGTCTTTCTTTAATGTGAATTTTTCTTTGGAGTCAATGACTTCGGTGCTGGTATCTATAATTGTTGGTGACAGGTTTATATATTCATCAATCGTTTTAATTGATTTCATTAATAGTACAGCATTACTTTCAGTATATTTTATCTCGTCAATTTCCTGCGATTTGAAGTCGGAATCGGTGCTGTTGAGCAAATCAACGGTATGCCGGAACATCGCTTCTTTGTTTTTCGGTTTTTTTACTTTTATTTCTTTGACAGATACTAATTTATATTTTGCTATGAAAGCCGCTCTTTGCAGAATCAAAGTCAATTTATCTTCGTATTCCACACATCTTTTTTCTATATCTTCCTGGGTGAGATTTATCTGGTAATGGCCTATTTCGTTACGTTCAGGAACCCAAAAGTCAAGAGCGTTATAAAATTTATTGTCGAAATTTTCACCCATTTCGGGCATGAACCATTCTATGTTTTGTTCTTTGAAAAAATTACCGACAATTCGGATAATCCATGTATAATTGCCCATGCTTAAGACAGAAAACCTTGTTTCAAAATCTTTAGTAAAATTTTCAGGCAATTGGAGGTTTCTTTTGATTTTTTCCCTCCACAACTGTGATAACATGACAAAGCTTATAAACTGCATTAACCGTTCGATGGTTTTAAATATCTGGTCAAGCCGCAGCCGGTCTAACTGCCGCATGGAGCCGGAAAACAGCCGGCGCAATTCCACACCGATAGGCCATGGGTAATTTCTGATAATCAAATCGCCTAATATCCGGTAATCAGCAACCGTTTCTTCGGAATCTTCATCGGCTTCCAGATATTTTGCCAATGCCGGTTTATATTTAACCATCTCGTTAAATACATTTCTGATGAGTTGTTCGTTTATTTGTGCCATAGGTTCAAAAATTTTAGATAAAAAACATGACAAATATAAAAAATTTATACTTTTGTAAAATAATTTTTAAATTTAATTTTATGAGAACAATAAATATTAGTTATGGTTTAGCATTATTTGCTTTTGTTTTGGTATTATTTTATGGTTGTAAAAATCAACCGGAAAAGGTCAATGTTCAGGATATTATTGACATACCTGATGAAAAAGAAGATATTAAAAATGAAATGAAAGAGGCTCTGTATCCATTGCCTACCCCTTTTGAAGTGACCAAAATGCTTAATGATGCAAGCGCTCCATATATCTTTTTTATTTCAAACCCGCCTGAAAATGCAGAAAAATATCTCACGGAAAAAAGCAAAGCATTAAATTTAGGCATCTATGGAGCGGATATAAGCTATTCAAGCACCTATCACAAAAAAGATAAAACCATGCTTTATTTATCCGCTTCAAAAAAACTTATGGATGAACTGGAAATTAAATCCCCTTTTAATGAAACATATCTTGAAAATATCGAAAAAAATATTGAGAATAAGGATTCTTTAATAAATATTATTACCGAATCGTTTTATGATACCTACAAATTTTTGAACCTGAATAATAAAGGCAATCTGTCAATTTTGATAATTGCAGGAAGCTGGCTCGAAGGCTTGCACCTGTGCGCTCAACTTGCAATAACAGCAAAGAAAAATGAAGAAATCATCAAAATCATTGCCGGACAAAAGGATACATATTTTAAATTTCTTGATATTCTGGGAAAAAATAAAGATGATAAAGATATTAATGAAATATATGATGAGATAAGTAAATTGAAAGAAATATACGATAATGTCGGAACAACTTTAACAAAAGAACAACTGGAACAAATAGTAAAAATTATTGAACCGATGAGAGATAAGATTATTGAGTAAAGGTAAAAAATTATATTCTACAAATTATTACTAATGCGAATTATGTGTTGAGATAAAAACAAAATCAAAATTATTTGAACCACAGTAGGCACATAGTTCACAAAGGGAAAGCACATAGACTTGTAGTGAGCATAAGCCGAACTATTTGATTCTATGTAAAATTGTTATGTGCTCTATGTGTCCATGTGGTAAAAAACACAGGAATGAGAATAGTTGAAGAGGTTAAATCAATTCTGAATTAAATGAGAAAATTATTTATCACAGGCGTACCGGTTACTGCAAATGATTTTGTTGGCAGAAAACAAGAATTGAAAGAAATTAAATATCTTTTACAAAACGGTCAAAGTGTAGTATTAATTGCTCCAAGGAGGTTTGGCAAAACTTCTTTAGCATTGACCGTTTTAGCAGAACTGCAAAAAAAAGGTTTTTTTACAACAAGCATAGACCTGTTTACTATCACCAATAAAAGAAGGTTAGCTGAATGTATAGTAGAAAAAACTTTAGAAAATAAAAAAGTAAAAAACTTTATAAAAAAAATAAAAACCAGCATATCAGATATCTTTAAGAGAATAGAATTTAAACAAATAGTCGAGAATTATGAATTTATATTAAAATTTTCTGAATCTGATACAAATATTGATGAACTGCTTGAAACATCATTAGATTTTCCTGAAAATTTCGGAAAAAAAGAGAAAAAAAATATTTGTATTTTTTTTGACGAATTTGGCGATGTTGCTAAGTTTGATGGGAATGCTTTAATAAAATTGATGAGAGGGAAATTTCAACTGCATGAAAATGTTTCATATCTTTTTGCAGGAAGTTATGAAAGCATAATGAATGAACTATTCGCAGCAAAAAAAAGTGCCTTTTATAAGTTCTGTAAAATTATTAATTTGGGTGAAATCGCTTCATCGGATTTTACTCCATATATAAAAAATAAATTTAAAGAAGACAATTTCCTGATAAAAGATAATGCTGTAAAATTAATTCTTGAAAAAACCAAAGGACATCCATATTATACCCAACTGCTTTGCCGTTCAATTCATTACTTATTTAAAGGTGAAAAAAATATAATAGAAACTTCTGACGTTAATATTGGATATGAAGAGGCGCTTATATCGGAAAAAACATATTTTGAAAAGTTATGGGAAGAGTTGAAAAACACGCCTGCACAACTTGATATTCTGCTTAGAATAGCATCAAGGCAAGAAAAAATATATTCAAATAATAATAAAATAAATGTCACGAGGTCTTTAAAAACCCTTTTAACTAAAGGTATTATAAAAAAGATAAGCAAGGGGAGTTACAGTATTACAGATCCTTTTTTTGATGAATATGTTAAAAGAAATATATAGGACGATACCCGTACCATACATAAGCCGTCCTGTTTTTTATTTTACCCGACAATGAGAGAATCAATCCTCAATGCTTTAATGCAATTATTCGCCATTTTTTCGATGGCAAAAAAAGACCAGCCGGTTGCAGCAAGCAAAGCAATTATTGAATCATATCTGAAGCATTACCTTGCTTCCGAAATTGCTAATGAATATCTGAAAATATTCGACCTGTTTTTAGTACAGTATCATCAGGAAATAAAAGATAAAAACGGTGAAACAGGTCTTATCATTGACAGGATAAAAAACATTTGCCAGCACATAAATAAAGAGCTCTCTCAAAAGGAAAGAACAATTATTTTACTTCGTATCCTGGAATTTATTAATGCCGATAAAACCGAAAAAGAAGAATTGGAGCTTGTCAGCATTGCAGCGGAATATCTTAACATCGTCAAACAGGAATTTGAAAATATAAAAGCGTTTATTTTCGACCCGTTAGGTCATCTCCTGGTTGACCCGCAAGGTCAACTCACCAAAGGCAGTGCTGTTAACAGAGGCAGTGACTCCGATTACGGCGACCTTGCGGGTCAAACAGATTTTTTAGTCATCAGTAAAAAATATCCTTCCGCTAAAGCCGACTATAAACATTTATTCAAGGAACATTTAAATGGAGAAATAGTTGTTCTCCATATAAAAACGATTAACACATTTATTTTTCGCTATTTGGGCAATGATACCCTTTATATTGAAAGCAACAATATAATACCATGCAAATTTTATATATTAGACAACGGTTCAATAATTAAGGGGTTGAGAATAACTCCCGTATATTATAACGATATTGTTAATAAATTTTCAGCTTCTGTCAGTAAAACCGGGCTTGTGTTTACAGGCGAGGAAATTGAATTCAGGTTCAAAAACAGTGAAAATGGGCTTCATAAATTCACCTTTTCAGAAGAGTCGGGGCAATTAATCGGCATTATGGGGGGAAGCGGTGCAGGGAAAACCACTCTGCTGAATATCCTGAGCGGGAAGCTGCAACCGCATAGCGGTAAAATTTTAATCAATGGATGCGATGTCAGACAGGTCCAGGAAAAAATAAAAGGCATAATCGGTTTTGTTCCGCAGGATGATTTGTTATTCGAAGAGCTCACGGTTTATCAAAATCTGTTTTACAATGCTAAACTTTGTTTCAGCAACTTCACCGGGGAACAATTAAAAGAAAATGTAAACAGAGTGCTGTCAGATTTAGGTTTGAGCGAAATAAAAAATTTAAAAGTCGGAAGCCCTTTAAACAAATTCATCAGCGGCGGTCAGCGTAAAAGATTGAATATAGCACTGGAATTAATCAGGGAACCGGCAATATTATTCGCCGATGAGCCGACCTCCGGCTTATCGTCAATGGACTCGGAAAAAGTGATGCTATTGCTGAAAGAACAGGCGAGAAGCGGAAAGCTGGTAATTGTAAATATTCATCAGCCATCATCGGAAATATTCAAGTTGTTTGACAAATTATGGATTTTAGATAAAGGCGGTTTCCCTGTTTATACTGGAAATCCCGTTGATGCAATAGTGTATTTTAAAAGAATAAGCGAACACATCAATGCCAGTGAAAGCGAATGCCGGACATGCGGTAATGTAGAACCCGAGCAGATTCTGCAGATTATTGAATCAAAAATGATTGATGAATACGGAAAGGTTACGGATACAAGGAAAATTACACCGAAACAATGGCATTATCTTTTTCTGGAAGAAATAGAAATGAAATTTGAAAAAAAAGAATATATAAAGGAATTGCCTGCCGGTTCTTTCAAAATTCCAAATAAATTCAGGCAGTTCATAATATTCAGCATACGTAATTTTTTATCGAAAATCACGAACAGGCAGTATCTGCTGATTAATTTGCTAGAAGCGCCGGTATTGGCTTTTATTTTAGGGTATTTTACAAAATATACAACCGATGAAGGATATATTTTCAGTCAGAATAAAAATTTACCGGCATATATATTTATGTGCATCGTTGTTGCACTGTTCATGGGATTAGCTGTCAGCGCCGAAGAAATTATCAAAGATAAGAAAATTCTTCAGCGGGAATCGTTCTTGAATCTTAGCCGGTTCGCTTATCTGAATTCAAAAATTTTATTTTTATTTATTCTGTCGGCTGTACAAACGCTGTCATTCGTAATAATCGGCAATAATATTCTTGAAATCAAAGGAATGACTGCCGGTTACTGGCTGGTTCTGTTTTCCGCTTCGTGCGCTGCAAATATGCTGGGATTAAATATTTCGGCCGGCTTAAATTCAGTTATTACCGCATATATTTCCATTCCGTTTCTTCTTGTGCCGCAGTTATTGCTTGGCGGCGTCATTGTAAAATTTGATGACCTTCATAAATCGCTTGCTTCAGAGAAATATGTCTCTTTCATTGGCGATATAATGATATCGCGCTGGGCTTATGAGGCGCTGGCTGTCGAACAATTTAAAAATAATAAATACCAGAAAAATTTTTTTGATTTGGAAAGAGAAAAATCCTGTTATTCCTTTTTTTCGTCTTTGCTGATTCCCGGTTTACTCACAAAAGTTGATGAAAATATTGTTTACAGTTATCAGAACAAAAATCCTGAGGAGAAAGACCGGAACTTCAATATTCTGAAAAATGAAATCAGCCGTTTGCAGGAAATTGCACCTGTAAATGATTTTAATAATATTGAAAAATTATTGTCAAAAAAGGTGTTTAATGATGAAACTGCTGATTCAATAAAAGAATATCTTAATTCGCTGGCGTCCTATTTTGCAAGGAAATCACGGGAAGCAGGTTCAAAAGCGGATGAAAAAATAAATCAGTTAATTGCACAACTTGGTAAAGACGGAGTAAATCAGCTTAAGCAGGATTATTACAATACCGGTTTGGCTGATATGGTTCTTAACAGGACTGAATTAAAAAAAATACTTGAAACCGGCGACAGATTAATTTCTAAAAACAATCCTGTTTATACATATCCTGAATTAAATTTTGGCAGGGCTCATTTCTATGCGCCGGTAAAATTTTTATTCGGGAAGCAATTTGATACTTTTAATTTTAATCTGGGAGTTATCTGGCTTATGTCGATTGTTTTATATTTTATGCTTGTTTATGATGTGCTGAGAAAGATAATTGATTTTCGCCGACCCGCAAGGTTACCGTAATCAGCGCTCCTGCCATTGACCCGCAAGGTCACCGCATTCGGAGTCACTGCCTTTTCTAATGGCATTGCCTTTGGTGAGGTGACCTTGCGGGTCAGCCAGGTTGACAAAATCATAACTCCTCAGGTTTTCTTTTATGATATGAAACAAAATTTTCCAGATTTTCAAACCATCCGACGACATCGTTTCGTTTTAAAAACGTAGGCACAGTTGACAATATAATATTGTAAGACGAAAATTTCCATTCTGTTATTTCATCAACAAAGCCATGAGATACAGGATTATAATGAATATAATGGACCATTTTGATAAGATAGTCATTCCCGATAACAGGCTTTCGCTTGAAATTATCCAGAAACAAACTACCTCGTCTGTTATGTATCTTGTTAAATGATTTGGAATAGGAGTTAAAAAAATCTGCAAACTGTTTCGAAATAAAAGTCGCCAAAATAATTCCGCTACTATTATTTACCATATTTGGGCTGGAAATTATTTGTTTCGCCGGATATTTGGTTTTGTATATCTGCAATATCTCATCAGGAGGTTTTATTTTTAGTAAAAAGTGAAAATGATTTGGCATAAGACAATAACAATATGTATCGGCGATTGGATTTATATACCTCATATATTTTTTAAGAAAGAGATAGTAATCAGACTGAAAAATAAAAATATCGTCTTTAGCATTTCCATGATTGTAAATATGATAGTACACATCAGGATACAGAGGTTCTCTTATATTGCCCATTTTTTTATTGTTCTTAACATCCGGCGGCAAATATAAAGAAAAATGAAATTATTTATATCGGCTAACCGACTTAGCTGACCCGCAAGGTCGCCTTTGGCGAAGTTATTATCCTGACCCGCAAGGTCATCATAATCGGAGCTACTGCCTTTATTAATGGCAGTGCTTTTAG
>JACQWN010000543.1 GCA_016209245.1 Bacteroidia bacterium | reverse complement strand
TTAAAAGCATTTTCTTTTAAAATCGCTTCTTCATCAATATTCAAGTTAAAAAAGCCGAGATTTATTGTAATTCCCTCAAGTATATCAATAGCTTTATTTTTAATATTTCTTTGGAAAAACACATCTAAAAAGCTTTTAAAATTATATATCAGCACCCCCCTAAGATTGATATAATTAACAATATACTTTTTTAAATCAAGTTCATTAATGACCTTTTCAAGCAAAGTGCTTTTTCCGCTGCTTTTAGGCCCATAAAGGAACAACAACGAATTAGGTTCACTTTCAAAGTGAGCATTCAGATATTTTATCTCGGCATCTCTGTTAATAAATTTCATAATAATCAAAAATCAATATTGTCGTTCGACGATACGTCAATATCAATGCGTAACCCAAGTCGGAACCGCATTGTATAATCCGTATATATTCTTATATTTTCTGAATTGCCGTAATTATGTGTCCATATTTTTGAACCGAAAATTACATACCTGACATCATGAAGTTTTGCAATACGTTCGGCAGAAAAAACGAAATCGTTGATTTTATTGGTAGTCCCGGTTAATTGATTGACTCTTCCGTTGTTATCAGGTCTGCCGGCCGGGATGATATAATTAGAAACATCTTCAACTAAAGAATCAATTACATGATAAAGGGAATCGGTAAAATACGCCTGGCCGGTCATATCAACAGGGAAGCCATTATCTACAATCATTCTGAAAATCGCTTGTTCAACAATGTTGTTGCTGTCAACCACTTCATGCATGTCAACCTTAACGGTATCATATAATCTGAAGTAACGGGCGAATCCCCATAAGGGCATGTGAACCTGTAAATCAACATCGAACCTGCTGTTATCAAGAATAAAATTTGTATTTGTGTATTGGCTTGCAGGATTTGCAACAGCATTTACTCCGAAGAAAATATATTTTGGCAAATCCGATATTACATCATCAATATTTGAATTACCGGGTTCTAAAACAATGCTATCCTTGATAGTTTGTCCGACTTGTGAAAGCGAAGGATAGCCAATCAGCTTGGGATTTACACCTGCAACAGGAACTCCGGAACCGACAATCGGAAGAGTATCCTGATATATGTTTGAGAAAGATTTTAAATATGTGAAACCCAATTCTACCGGTAAACCATATGAATTATGCATTAAGATTTTCATTTTCGGGTCTTTGAAATATAAATCACCGTCAAAAATTGTATCAAATATATCAAGATATATAGTACCACCTGGAATATTCAACGGTTGCACACCCATATAACCATAGCATGAATAAAAATCAATATCTGAGAAAGTTACGTTAATCAAAGTAAAATCATTGTCAGCTATAGTGGCTCCTGAATTATACAGGTTATGAGTATAGCGAATCAGGACTTTATTGGTATCTGTGCCTAAGTTGGATAAATCCAAAGAATAACCGTCGAGATTAATATATTCACCGGTAAAATTGAAGTTACCTGTTGTAGTATTATTATTGACAGTAACTGAATAGGATTCGCCATTTTTTTTCATTTCTGGAAAAGCGACTATTATTTTTCCTGTATGCTTAAAATTGGAAGTTATATTAATTGTCAGCTTTGTATTTCCCTTTAAGCGGATGCTGTCGAGCCTTTCTTCCCCATTAACACTAAAGCTTTCTATTTCGGCTTTTACCATGCCCTGATTGCTAAGTACTGACCATCCTGCGCTATTGGCTTCTATTCCTGAAAATATTTGCGTAAAGGGTTGAGTCGGAATGTCAATAATATCTTTTCCGACAACTGAATATACTTTTTTATCATATTGAATATAAATAAGACCATCGGGATAGCTATGAATAATCTCTGCCGAATCAAATTGATATATCGCATCATAAATACTTACCCTTCCATAAGCGACAGGCACTGCAAGGCTTGGTTCCCATTTTATCTCGGAAGAGAACTTATCAAAATCGAAACGATCCTTCAGGCACGATTGCAAAAGAAACGTTATGAATGCAAAGGACAATATTGCACCTGTTGTTTTTCGTGATAATATCATTGCTGTAATTTTTAAGTTTAATTGACCTTAATCACCCTGATAATCAGGGTGTTAATCTGATATACCAAAGTAGTATTAATAAGAGAACTGTAAAACAAATTTCATTCAAAGAATAAGACTGCAAATATTAATAAAAAGTTGCTTATTACAAAATAATCTTAAACTATACTTTGTATGTGATAAATTTCAGCATTTATTATTCCATCGAAGTACGAACAAAATACGAACATACGAATTACGAATTCGTAGTTCGTAACTTGCGCCACCGCTAAAGCTAAAGGCGACACGCGGTCGTAACAAATTCGTACTTCGGTGGGATAATCCGTATGAAATTATATTGATCTAAATAGTAACAATTTTTTTTATTGTCGGATGGAAAAAGAAGTAATTTGTAAACTGGTATTTGAAAAATGCCTAAATTTGACAAAATATTTTTTAATATAGAATTTGAAAATAAGTAATAAATATTAAAATGACATCTGATATTACCTTTATTACAAACCAAGCCGGACAAAGCCTGAAAGAGAGGTTTGAAACTTTAATCAAAGATACAAAATTTTTTGATTGTCTTGTCGGTTATTTTTATACAAGTGGTTTTTATCTCATTTATAAAGCATTAGAAAATACAGAGAAAATAAAAATTCTTATTGGTATAAGCACAAGCAAAAAGACCTATGATTTATTAAAAATTGCCACCCAGGAATACCAGCAATCTCTCCAGTTTTCTCATGCAGAAACAAAGCAGGAAGTTGAAAAATTTGTAGAAAATGAAATGGAAGATTCCGAAGATAACCAAAAAGTTGAAGAAGGAGTAAACAAGTTCATTGAGTGGATACGAAGTAAAAAATTAGAAATCAGGGCTTACCCTTCACAAAATATTCATGCCAAGCTTTATATTATGACTTTTACCGAAGGTGATAGAGATAAAGGTAGGGTTATCACCGGCTCAAGCAATTTTACCCAGTCGGGATTGATTGACAACATTGAATTTAATGTTGAACTAAAAAATCGAGCTGATTATGAATTTGCAAAGCAGAAATTTGAAGAATTGTGGAAAGATTCCGTTGATGTCAGCGAGAAATATATTCAAACAATACAAGAAAAAACATGGCTCAATCAAAACATAACACCCTACCAGCTTTATCTAAAGTTCTTATATGAATATTTTAAAGATGAATTAAGTCAAACAGATGAGGTTTTTCTTAAATATATGCCTCAGGATTTTAAAAAATTTGAATATCAGGAACAGGCGGTTCTGAATGCTAAAAAAATTCTTTTGGAATATGGCGGCGTTTTTATTTCAGATGTTGTCGGTCTTGGTAAAACCTATGTTTCTGCGATGTTAGCAGGTCAGCTTGATGGTAGAACTCTCGTTATCGCCCCACCTGTTCTTCTTGAAAAAGCAAATCCTGGTTCATGTCCAAATGTTTTCTCTGATTTTAGAATTCCTGCTGACTTTGAATCAATCGGTAAATTAGATGACATTATTGAAAGAGGAACAGAAAAATACACAAATATTATCATAGATGAAGCACATCGCTTTAGAACCGAAACAAATATTACTTATGAAAAACTTGCTCAAATCTGCCGGGGTAAAAGGGTTATCCTTGTCACAGCAACACCTTATAATAATTCTCCAAAAGATATTTTAAGCCAGATAAAACTTTTTCAAAATGCAAGAAAAAGCACAATCCCAAATCTCCCAAACTTAGAAAGATTTTTTAATAGCCTTAATGAAAAATTAAAAAAAATTAAACGGCAGGAAGATTATGAAAAATATATTGAAATCGTCAAGGAAAATGCAAGCAGAATGCTTGTGATACTCTGCTTACTTATTTCAGGCAAGGGAAATTGCAAAAGTTTTTCATTGTCAATAAAGGTTTCGAGCCGCAGGAACTTGATTTTATAACT
>JACQWN010000087.1 GCA_016209245.1 Bacteroidia bacterium | reverse complement strand
TTTCAATTATATTAAGACGATTTGGAAACTTAACTTAAGAACAGGCGCCGGAGCTGTTTTACCACATCCTGAAAATACAATCCGTAATATGCCGCTCGACGAAAACAAAGGAATATTCAATCTGGGATATTATTTGACTGGAATTTCATTTAATTTTGCAATACAATACAAATTTTACCTGACAAAGTGGTTATTTAGTGCATTTGAAATAAAAATAAACCCTTCATATTGCCGGGTTCCTGTTGTTTATGGAAGCGCCGATGTATTTAATATAACATTTCAAGCGAATTTCGGAATGGGATTTGATTTTGTGAAGCAATGAAATAATTATGCAGATATTTATATTTTTGTAGTATGAAATTTTCTTCTGTAATTTTTTGGGACTGCGATCGTACTATAATAGATTGTGAAAAAAATGCCCGTTATGTCATTTCACGCGTTGTTATGTATGGTTCGCTTGACGACTGGAAATCTATTAAACAACTCTATGGTTTTGACAGGATAAGAAATGAATTATTGCAGGAAAAAGATATAGATCCAAAAACCCATCATTTTATAAGTATAATTTTTGATATTCCGAAAGAAAAATTCAGGTGTTATTTAGAAAAGCAATATCAGTTGAAGCATTGGATATATTAGTTCAAATCATGGATATTCATGATTTGAAAGTATTTTATCTATGCGGAGGAACCGCCTTAGCATTGCAAATTGGCCACCGATTATCATATGATTTAGATATTTTTTCTGATTCATCAATTGATAATAATGAAATAATTGATTTCCTTACCCCTCTTCATCCATTTCAATTACTTAATCAAAGCAGAAATATTTTATCATTAAATATCCGTAATATAAAGGTTGATTTTGTTAAATATCCTTATAAATTAATTTATCCACTATATTATAAAGATAATTTGAGAATCGCTTCCATCCGCGATATTGCAGCAATGAAGCTCGCTGCAATAACCAACAGAGGTAGAAAAAGAGATTTTATAGATATGTTTTTTATTTTTAAAAAATTTCCCTTAAAGGAAACCCTTGATTTTTACGGTCAAAAATTCCCAGATGGGAATCAATGGTTAGTCTTAAAGAGTTTGACTTATTTTGCAGATGCAGAGGAAGATATAATGCCTGTATTACTAAAAAAGAAAATTGAATGGAACAAAGTGAAAGACTATATTTCCAAGGAAGTTAAAAAGATTGTGCTTTAATTATAAAGAATTATGCTATTAATACTTTTCTGCAAATCAAAAAGATAAAATCAATACATAAATACAATGAAACAATATTTAAACCTTCTAAAGTACATCCTTGACAATGGAGTTGAAAAGGAAGACAGGACAGGTACAGGCACAATCAGCACTTTTGGTTACCAGATGCGCTTTAACCTTAATGTGAAAGGAGATACTAATATTAAGTATCTAAACGAAAATGGAGTGACAATCTGGAATGAATGGGCTAATCAAAACGGGGAATTAGGACCTGTTTATGGTTATCAATGGCGTTCATGGCCTTGTGCAGATGGTCGTCACATTGATCAAATAACTGATGTTGTCAATTCTATAAAGATTGACTCCGATTCACGCCGGCATATTGTCTGTGCATGGAATGTCGGCCAGATTGATAAAATGGCGCTCCCTCCCTGCCATCTGCTTTTTCAGTTTTATGTCGCAAACAACCGCCTGTCATGTCAATTGTATCAGCGAAGCGCAGATGTTTTTATTGGCGTCCCTTTTAATATCGCTTCTTATGCTTTACTGACAATGATGACGGCACAAGTTACAAATCTTCAATATGGCGACTTTGTTCATACTTTCGGCGATGCTCATATATATTTGAATCATATTGAGCAATGCCGTCTTCAATTGGCAAGAGAGCCAAGGTCTTTACCAATAATGAAAATAAATCCACAGGTCAAAAGTATATTTGATTTCAGATATGAGGATTTTACTTTGGAGAATTATGCTCCTCATCCGCATATTAAAGGAGATATATCGGTATAAGCTGGTTCAGAAAAGAATACCAATATACCATTTTATTTTGACTTGATTTTTTTATCTTTGATAAGTTTTTGGACAGACTACTATTACTTCATGCCCGATATGAATTTCAAAATAATTATTATATTTGTAAAAAATTATTATTATGAATATAGGAACATTGCAAATATCATTATCATATGACCAACTACTTGACTTAATTAAACAATTACCAATAAGGGAAAAAGTTAGATTAAGTCAAGAATTGGCAAAAGAAACTATTGACACAAGATTATCAAGGCTTTTAAATTCTTTTAAAACAGATGAACTATCATTAGATACTATAACGGAAGAAGTAGAGAAAGTTAGAAGCGAATTATATGTCAATAGAAAAGGAAAATAGAGTTATTATAGACACTAATTTATTCATTAGTTTTCTCATTGGGAAAAAATTAAAGACCCTTAAAGAGCAAATAATTAATTTAAGAGTTAGATTATTATTTTCAGAACCTACTATCAAAGAAATAGATTTGGTAACTAAAAAACCAAAATTACAGAAGTATTTCAATCCCTCTGATGTTAGTGACCTAATAGATTTTATCCAATTAATAGGAGAATTTGTTATTATTAAGAATGAACCAGATATTTGCAGAGATCCGAAAGATAATTTTTTACTTGGACTTTCAGAATCAGGTAAAGCAGATTATTTAGTAACTGGAGATTCTGATCTGATTATTTTAAAACACTATAAGCAGACAAAAATCATTACCTATAGTGAGTTTGAAAATATTCTTGCGAAAATGGGCACGAAAGCTTAACAACGGTAGTTGTTGCACAACTTTTATTTGGCATTATTAATATTAAAATATGATAAAAAAATTTTCTATTATTGTAGCAATAAGCGAGAATAATGGTATTGGAAAAGATAACCGGCTACTATTCCACATTCCCGATGATCTGAAAAGATTTAAAAAGCTCACCAAAGAACATACTGTTATTATGGGGAAAAAAACTTTTGAATCTTTACCGGTCAAGCCACTTCCTGAACGAAGAAATATTGTAATAACTGATATCCCAGGCGAAATATTTACCGGCTGTATTTCTGCTTATTCAATTCAGGATGTTTTCGCTCTTGCCGATGAAAATAAAGAGAATTTCATCATCGGTGGCGGTATGGTTTACAAACAGTTCTTACCGTATACCGATAAATTATATATCACTCAATTGCATCATATTTTTGAAGCCGATACTTTTTTCCCTGGAATCAATTATTCTGAATGGAAATTGATGGAGAGGCAAGATATAAATAAAAGTCAAAATATTCCTTTTGATTATTCTTTTTTGTTTTACAAAAGAATTATCCCATAATAATCAAAGAATTTATATTTTTACTACATGGTGAAACTAGTTTTGTGTGTATATATTATAAATGTATATAATTTATTTCTGAATATTAATACTAATCTTATTTTCAACTAATTATTAACTAAATTTTACAACTATGAAAAATTCAATATTTCTTATTGCACTTGCATTGATTCTTGCAGGAAGTTTGCTCTTGACCAGTTCCTGCAGAAAATCAAGATTAAACAACAAGGATACTACCACAGCATCCGATAATACAGCGGTCGAGAATTTATTCGATGACATTTATCAGAGTGTTGAAGAAACCTCTCAGGAGAACACCACAAAGCTGCTTAACGAATATACATTTGGTAACTGCGCTACAGTTACGGTTACACCTGCTTGGCCTGATACAACTTTCCCAAAGACAGTAACTATTGACTTTGGAACATCATATTGTACCGGCACTGATGGCAGGGAACGAAAGGGTAAAATTGTTTATACAATGACGGGCAGATACCGCTCTCAAGGAACTGTAATAACCGTTACACCGCAGGATTTTTATATTGATGATTATAAAGTTGAAGGAACAAAAACAATAACAAATAATGGGCGGAACAGTAATAATAACCTGAGCTATACCGTAACGGTTTCAAATGCAAAGATTACCACTCCTGATAATAAAGAGATAACATGGAATTCGACAAGAATAAGGGAATGGATAGAGGGTGGAAACACTCAATATGTTATCCTCGATGATGTTTATTCGATAACCGGCAGTGCAAGCGGGGTTAACAGGGAAGGGCGTTCATTTACAGTAACTATTACTGAAGCCCTTCGTATTGAATTAGATTGTCGCTGGATTGTCAAAGGAAAAGTCGAAATCGTGCCTGATGAGTTGAAAACAAGAGTTGTTGATTATGGCGACGGAACCTGCGACAATGATGCCACTGTCACAATCGGCGATAGGGAATTTACAATTCAGCTAAGAAGCTGATTTTATAACGCAACCCTCGCACCTATTGTATGAATTCCTGCAAAAGGATTTGTAGCTCTGTAAGAGTAATCAATAGAAAAAGTAGAGCCGGATTCCCTGTTCAGTGGGATTTCAACAGAGATACCTGCCGTAGGACCGGTAAAAACAGTTTTTCTCGTATCGCTTCCAAATATTCCGTCTTCATAAACATAACCAGCGCGGAGCATCGCTAATTCCCTGAAACAATATTCCAGGCCGATATGAAACTGATCGCGGGCAAATGAATTGGAAGTAAAGTTACCGGCAATGGTTAAACGATGGTCGCTTCTTGATTTTTTACTTACCGAGTCAACCTTTTGGGCGAGCTTTAAATCATACGAAAAGCCAATTTTAATTAAAGAGGGAAGCTCAAATTTTGCTGAACGGTATTCATTTGTCATAACAACATTTGATGGTGTTTCAGCTCTGAAGGTTAAACCATCGCCGCTGTATTTCCTTTCAGGCCCGACATTTTTCATGGAGATACCGAATCTAAGATTATCCCGGATTTTATTACCTGCTTTATCTTTTCCGAAACCTGTGACATATTGAATACCCGCATCGAGAGCGACTCCGGTGGCTTTCATATCGGAAATGCCTTCGTTAATTATTTTAAATGTAGCGCCGCCATAAATACTGTTTGAAAATTCTTTGGCAAATGCGGCAGAAATGACAGTATATTGGGGATGAAAAGTGCCGAGACCTCCTTCAGGCGATTCAACGGTAGTCATTTCAATTTTACCGAAATCCATTGCCATAACCGCCAGGGAAATCACACCGGCTTCACCTGCTTTCTGACATAAGCCAAATGAATATATTCCAATACCACTGCCTGTCAACCATTGAGAATGTGAAAATATTAATTCTGTTTTGCGAGTAAAAGCAGTTCCTGCAACATTCAAATGTAACGCTTCCAAACCCTTTATACATGCCGAATTCGCCTCTCCCCAACCGGAGCTCCTTGCCCAAGGATTAATCAGCAGCTCTCCTGCACCGGCTTGCCCCGATCGTTGTACATTACCTGCATTTGCATTAAAGCCAACAAATAAAATAATTACCAAAAATCCAATTAAATTTAATAATATTTTTTTCATACTACAAAATATTTAAAATTTATTTTAATAGAGGATTTAATTGTAGGGATGAACTGCTGTTCATCCCTACAATTAAATCCTCTATTAGATACCATTAAAAATTAGTCATATCCATCGGCCTCAATGAGCCAATCCATTTTAAAACTTTTTCACCGATACCCGGTGCATTAATATGGATTATGTAAACACCGCTTGATATTAATATTCCATGTTCATTTTTTAGATTCCAGTCCTGGTAACTCAGCTCGTTATCTTTAATATAACGTCTGACAAGTGTTCCATTCACAGTATATATTGAAATATCGCATCTTTCAGGCAAATTAGTGAATTTTACCATATAATCCAACTGGCTTAATTCGTAAGCATTATGCCCGTAATATGGATTAGGTACAATGCGTATTAAATCCAGTGCATTCTCTGCAACATCCTGAACATTTGTCTCAGGCGCCAGGCCTGCCGTGCCAAATTTAAACATTGGAAGATTATTATTTTGCGGATAAATAATATTACCGATTGTATCGGGCTGAACTGCATATTCGTATTTTCCTTGCCAGTATGGGTTTGCGATACGAATCTCAATTCTTACATCACAGGGAATATTATCATAATCAGATAAATCGGCAGTGCTGTTATTAATTGGTATTGATACCCAAACAGCATTTAGCCAGTTATATTTTTTTCTGTTTGCATAAGATAAATTAGAGGCGCCATAATTTAATGTTGTAGTATCGTTCAGCATATCGGCCATATATAATCCGGCATCATAAGCCGGCATATATTTTTTTTTATTTGAATTATTTATTGTATCAAAATTATGTCCGAAAATATAAATTACATGCTTTCCGCCCAAGATAATATTTCCAAGTCCATCAATAATATTTTGTGTAGGATTCCATAACATGCCATATTAAGCCGGTGACCAGTTTCTACATCAATTGCATATCCGGGAAACCAGCCCATGCCTCTTGAAAATATATAATTTGGAGCTTCGGTATTACTAAGATTGCCGGGTTGTGTGGTATCGGCAAAATTGCCGTCTTTGTCAATTGATGGGGCACGGCGCATAGCGAATTTATACGTGTTACCCTGGCTTGGTCCGGGTATTTCTTTATGATCGTCTGGTGCATCAGTTGTATCGTTTTCGCACATCTCAATTACCGGACATCTTGTCCATTTGTTTCTGTCCTTTGTTATATAAATATCTACACCCGGTATCCTGTACTTAGTAAAATCAGAAAAAATACCGGAGATTGCATCACTATAACCTATTCCATAAAATTGATGGCTGTGTCCATAATAATCTTTAGAACAGAGCACAAAAGGTCCCCACATTCCACTAAGTATATCTTCATATATTTCGAATTCATCCGGATAACCACTAACATCCATTACTGTCATAGGATAATCATTACACTTTGGTTCATTGTCGTCTTTTGTTGTTCCAGCCCTGATCCAGTCAAAAGCGCTGCAATCATCATCATCGGGAAGACTAAATAACCAGTAATTTGATGAATCGGAAAAATAAAAATTCGCCCCGATAAATCCGTTATTTTCAATATAATCATTCACTGGCTTTGCATCTCTAATCGTATCTAAATATGATTTTTTCATAGGAATATCAACCTGAACAAATTTAATCGTAAAACCATATTCCAGAATAAGCTGCTCGTTATTGAACAAAAAAGTGCTGTCGGACCAAATAGTTGAAGAAGGAAATGTAATAATATCGCCGGTCGAATCCCTTACAATTTGAGCTTCTTCACTGGCCTTATAAATGCACCATTTACCTTTCTTGATAAATCCATTTGTGAAAATCATATTATTTTCAGTAGTATCAAATCTGATAATAAATTCATCTTCAACAACATTCAGGGGGTCAACAATTTTAATATTTACCGGGCCATATTTTGGCTGATATTTCGGATATTGTGTTTTCCATGGCGGGCCTGCCATGATTTCGTCGTGAGTCACTTGTGTAAGCTTTAGATAATTGTCACCTGTCCCTAAACCTTCCAATCTTGTTACTTCTACACCGTCACCATATTGGCAATGCAGAACAGTCCCGTTATTTCTCGGTTCATATTTATGTGGCCGGACTTCAATAGATTGAATTGAACCTGCAACTGATTTTCTGCCTGCTTTGTATGGTTCTTTCTGTCCATCAATATTATCTCCGTTAAGCTGGTCATATTTTTTAAACATATTAAATCCATAAGCGATAGCAACAAAATAGTACGATTTGTTATTGATAAGACGCTTATCTCCTGTTGCAAAAACATCTTCGGTAATGCGGAGAGTATGCTGAATACCTTTATTGCTTCCATTGACCATTTCCATAGGCACATTAGCGTGCAAAGCATCCGACCATGTAAAATTAACTAATTGAGTTACCCCATCTTTGACATCGCATTGAAAAACCTCACGTGCAAGTTCAGGATCGTGAATATCTGTTACCGATACGGTAGCATCTTTTAATTGAAAAACCTGGTATCCCAGGAATTCATAATACTTGTTGCAATTAGTCG
>JACQWN010000086.1 GCA_016209245.1 Bacteroidia bacterium | reverse complement strand
CTCTTAAATTTGCAAAATCTATTTTTAAGCTTGCTACATCGGCCGCTGTCTGGTCAAGCTTATCATTAAGATGATTTAAATGGTTATATTGAGTTCTAAGTAAAAGTAAGCTGAAATCCTGAAAATTTAATTTTTCACCTTCAGAAAAACGTTTTTGTATTTCTCTTACTTTTGGCTCAAGCATCTCCATTATTGTATCTTCAACTTTTTCCTTCTTTTCCATATATTTTTTTTGATATTTTTATTTGGTTGCAAATGTACATTAAAATTTTAATTTACACACAGACACATAAAAATCCGGCAGGAAAATTTTTTTTATTCAAACGCCCCCATTTTCAACATTGAGATTTCTTTCGCGGTTAAAAACCTCCATTTACCACGAGGAAGATTTTTTTTTGTAAGCCCTGCAAAATATATACGGTCGAGTTTTTGAACTTTATAACCTAAATATTCAAAAATACGGTGTACAACATGATTTTTTCCTGAGTGAAGCTCAATATTGACCTGCTTTTTATCATCAGGAACTGAATAAATAACTGCATCCGCCATTATTATTCCATCATCCAGCTCAATACCATTTACAATTTTTTCCATATCACATTTATTCAGATTTTGAGCGAGCACTACGTGATATATCTTTTTTTTATTGTATTTTGGATGTAACAGCTTTTTGGCAAGTTCTCCATCATTAGTCAATAAAAGCACGCCGGTTGTATTTCTATCTAATCTTCCTACCGAGTAAACCCTTTCTTTGCATGCCCGTTTAATAAGCTCCATCACGGTTTTGCCGGCATGCGGATCATCACAGGTAGAAATATAATCTTTTGGCTTATTAAGCAGAATATAAACTTTTCTTTCCGGTATTATCAATTTGCTATTAAAGCAAACTTTGTCACCGGGCAAAACTTTCGTGCCAAGCTCGGTTATCCGTTTGCCGTTTATACTTACCAATCCCGCTCTGATATATTCATCTGCTTCACGTCGTGAACAAATACCTGAATTGGCTATATATCTGTTAAGCCGTACAGGAACATTTTCCAATAATTGAAGATTGTTTTCAGAAGTATGCAGATTTCTTTTTTTCTGAAAACGATTGTTAAATTTTTTCTTTCGTAAAATACTTTTTTCTTTCATTTAATAAATAATCGGTTATGATTTTCCCTTTTTTGATTCAAGAAATTTTTTAACTTCGCTGTCAAAATCGGATTCAAGCATCCGATCTTGAATGACATGGTACTTTTCGTATTCGCTTTCCGCCAACGCAACTGCAACATTGTGACTAACTTTTCCACTATCCTGTAAAATTTCTTTTTCGTTGAATTGTAAAAAGGCATCCAGTTTTTCTACCCAATCACTCATGTACATCACTCTTCTTTTTTTCACTTGCATTTCGGCATAATCAAGATACATTGTCACAATTCTGTTTAATTCATCCAACTCTTTTTCGTTGAGGAAATTTTTAGCAATACCGACATCGGTTTTGCGAATTGAACCTTTTGGTGCGTTTTTCCATGTGGTTAGACCCATATTAGGTTTATTGCTTCCAACCCGATTGTAAATAATTTCTGCAGCAGTTTGACCGCTAATGGCAAAATGAAGTTTATTTTGGACAGTCGCAAAAAATTGTCTGGTAATTTCTTCATTTGGATCATAGTCGGCGCTACACTGCGCGTAAATATCCGTTATTTTCTGATAAAATCTGCGTTCGCTTGAGCGGATATCACGTATGCGGGCAAGTTGCTCTTCAAAATAATCTTTGCCGAAAATATTGCTTGGATTTTTGAGCCGTTCATCATCCATAGCAAAGCCTTTGATGATATATTCTTTAAGGACTTGAGTAGCCCAGATGCGAAAATGTGTCGCTTGCTTTGAATTTACGCGATAACCAACGGAAATAATGGCATCAAGATTGTAGAATTTTGTATGATAGGTCTTACCGTCATCAGCAGTACGTTCCAAAATGGAACTAACTGAATTTTCTTGCAACTCGCCGCTTTCAAAAATATTTTTGAGATGTTTAGTAATAGCCGGTCTTTGTACGCCAAATAAAAGGGCTATTTTATCTTGTGTAAGCCAAATATTTTCATTATGCAAAAATATCTCCACTTTCACCTTGCCATTTGGCGCTGTGTAAAGCAGAAATTCAGTAAATGCGTTCTGTTTGGCAATATAGCTCATATCAAATTTTTGCTCAAAGATAGGATTAATTTTTTAATGAAGGTCAATAGAAGGATGGGAAAAAGTTTTATTAGACATGACAATTAACTATTAACGGTAAACCGAAACCGCAAATTTGTCACTATTCGTAATTCGCAGGAACGATAAACGAAAAACGAAAAACGAAACAGCGCTATGTCTCTTATTATGAGTATTTTTACTCAAGGTCTTGAGTAAATCGTAAATATTTCTCTGTATGTTTCCTGATTAATTAGTGTCTGTCTATAAAGTCAATCCACAAAAAAAAAGCTCTGATTAATCGTACTTTTGCCCAATTGATATCATTGCGCAATGAAAAGAAAAACCGTATTGAACAATTCTTCTTAGACAGATTCCATGATATTACCCTTGACTCCGAATCGGAGGAAATAAAAAAATTAATAACAAATATTAATCAATTTAAACCAAAAAATCCTCAATCTGATTCTTTCCCTGACATTGAGGGAGCAGGATTTGAAAAATTCATAAATCCGTATGCATATTACGAAAACCTGAATATAGTTGGTTTAAATGAATTATTATGTAAGTTTAATTTGAACGATACTTCCCGCCTGCGTTTCACTTCGGACGGGCAGGCGGAAATTAAAATATGCATGGCTAATAAAGTTAAAGATAAGAACTTTCAGAATTTTTTAAAAATTATTGGTAAGACCGGGAAAAAAATTACTCATGACATAAACCCCATATTACAAACACGACCTGAAATATTAATTGGAAATCCGGTTTATGATAATGCAAAAAAAATTGTGGGTTTTGTTGTACTTGAAATACCTATTGATGCAATCAATAAGATAATGTTTGAACACTCCGATAATAGCGGATTAGGGAAAACCGGTGAAACATATCTTGTCGGAAGCGATTATTTGATGCGAAGTAATTCCAGATTTATAGAAAATGCTGTCCGCCTGCAACATATTAAAGTAACATCTAAAGCAGTTATTGAGGCATTTCAGAATAAAACGGGCTATGATATTATAAGGGATTATCGTAATGTTCCGTGTTTCAGTGCATATAGCCCTGTAAACATTGAAGGGCTTAACTGGGTTATTTTAGCCGAAATAGATGTAGATGAAGCCATGATACAGATATATCCTATAAGAAACAGCATTTTGCTTATAACTATAATTATCGCTACAGCCGTATTTGTTTTTACATTTTTTATCTCAAAAAAAATTGCTGCTCCATTGAGAAAACTTCAAAAAGCAAGCGAAGAAGTTGGAAAAGGGAATTATGAAGTTAAGTTAAACATTAAAACAAGTGATGAAATAGGTCAACTTACAGATTCTTTTAACCAAATGACTATAAAACTCAAGAAACAAACAGATGAAATTCAGGAAGAAAAGAAAAGAAGATTAAGTGCATTAATTGATGGGCAAGAGAATGAGCGACAACGGTTGTCAAGAGAATTGCACGATGGACTCGGGCAATCAATAGCTGCTCTTAAATTACGATTAGAAAAGGATTTATCGGGTGAAGAATCCCTTAAAAAAATAGACCATCTGGAAACCCTGTTTGAACCATTAATTGACGAGGTGCATAAAATTTCAAACGATTTAATGCCGTCTGTGTTGACAGCTTTCGGCTTGGTAAATGCGTTGAGAAATTTATGTGACGAAATATCTGAACATACAAATATTATAGTACATTTTGAAACAAATTCTCCTGATTTGAAACTTGAAGAAAAACAAAAAATTTACCTTTTTCGTATAACTCAAGAATGTCTGAATAATTCAGTTAAACACTCGGGATGTACTGATATATTTGTTGTATTGAATAAAATTGAAAATTATATCCTTTTATCAATAATTGATAATGGAAAAGGCCTTGATTTAAAAGCTATAAAAGAAAGAAAAGGTTTGAGCAATATCAGGGAAAGAATAAATATATTAAATGGAGAATTAGAAATAACATCAGAGAAAGATAAAGGAACAAAAGTAGAAGTGAAGTTAGTTTATAGTTGATAGTTTATTGGTTATAGTTTAATGGTTTTCAGTTATAGTTTATTAGATTATTGCGAGATAAAACTATAAAACCAAAACCAGTAACTAAAAAACTAAAACTAAATAACTATTAACAAATAACTAAATTTATTTTCAAATGAAACCAATAAAAGTTGTATTAGTTGATGACCACAAAATTTTACGTGATGGCATTAAATCCCTTCTTGCTGATATACCATATATAAATATTGCAGGAGAATTAACAGAAGGCAAAGAACTGATTGAAAAAATAGAAAAGATCAAACCAGATGTAATTATTCTTGATATTTCTCTTCCCGACATTTCTGGAATAGAAGTTACCAAAATATTAATCCAGAAATACCCTGAAGTAAAAATTCTGATTCTTTCAATGTATATGTATGAGGACTTTATTTTTAATTCAATAAAGGCAGGAGTAAAGGGTTATCTGAATAAAAATATTTCTAAAGACGAGCTTCTTGAAGCAATCAAAAAGGTTTACGAAGGAGAAGATTACTTCTGCCCGATTATTGAAAATATTATCCTGAAAAGTTATGTAAAAAAAATAAAAACAAATAAACAGGAGAAAAAACTTGATGACCTGTCAAAACGCGAATTAGAAATATTAAAATATGTAGTTGATGGTTTAAGCAATCAGGAAATAGCCGACAAGCTCTTTATTAATTATCGTACTGTTGATACTCATAAATGCCACATAATGAAAAAACTTGACCTCCGCTCCTCTGTTGACCTGGTAAAATTTGCCTTGAAAAATAATATTATTTCTCTCTGAAACTTGGTCATTTGCCCTTTCTGTCATACAGTAGTCATACAGTAGTCATACAGTAGTCATACAGTAGTCATACAATCGTCATACAATCGTCATACAATCGTCATACAATCGTCATACAATCGTCATACAATCGTCATACAGTAGTCGTACAGTAGTCGTACAAATGACAGCGAATTGACAAGCAACCACTAACCAATGACAAAATCCTAAATCTTAAATCCTAAATCTTAAATCCTATTACGGAAATCCCTTATTTAAAAATCAGGATATTCCTCTTGTATAGTTTTTCAGATGACATCAATTTTGTTTCATCTTGACACATTTCGATATCCGTAAAATATTCCGAGGTATCTGTGTTTATACTAATGTATTTTATTATAAATTTTAAATTTTAAACTTAATGGATACAGTAATTGAAGTACAAGTAAAGCAATTCATGGAAAAAGTGATTGCTAAAAATCCCGGTGAAAATGAATTTCACCAGGCAGTAAAGGAAGTAGCTCACGCAGTTCTTCCATTTGTTGAAAAAAATCCTAAATACAAAGGCATTCTTGAAAGAATAGCCGAGCCTGAAAGAGTTATTATGTTCAGAGTTCCATGGGTGGATGATAAAGGTAATTTCCAGATTAACAGGGGATTCAGAATCCAGATGAACAGCGCCATTGGTGCTTACAAAGGAGGTCTGAGGTTCCACCCTACTGTTAATCTTGGTATTTTAAAGTTCCTTGCTTTTGAACAGGTATTTAAAAATGCTCTTACTACCCTTCCAATGGGAGGCGGTAAAGGCGGCTCTGACTTTGACCCCAAAGGCAAATCAAACAATGAAGTGATGAGATTCTGCCAATCATTTATGACAGAACTGTCCTATCACATTGGCTCCCGCACTGATGTTCCTGCAGGTGATATTGGCGTAGGAGGCAGAGAAATCGGCTTCATGTACGGCCAATTTAAAAGAATGAGAAATGAATTCACGGGTGTACTTACGGGTAAAGGTCTTGAATGGGGTGGTTCTTTAATCCGCCCGGAAGCCACCGGTTATGGACAGGTCTATTTTGCAGAAGAAATGCTGAAAACACAAGGAAAAGACCTGAAAGGAAAAACTGTAACTGTCTCCGGTTCAGGCAATGTTGCACAATATGCAACTGAAAAAGCAATTCAATTAGGAGCAAAAGTCGTTACCCTGTCTGATTCAACCGGTTTCATCTATGACGAAAAAGGTATTACTCCTGAAAAATTGGCGTATGTCATAGAATTAAAAGAAGTAATAAGAGGCAGAATTTCCGAATATACTAAAAAATATAACTGCGAATATTATGAAGGAAAGAAACCTTGGGGAATTAAATGTGATATAGCGCTACCCAGCGCCACCCAGAATGAACTTGATGGAGAGGATGCTGAAAAACTTACATCTAACGGATGTATTTGTGTTTCCGAAGGCGCTAATATGCCTTGTACACCTGAAGCAATAGACCATTTTCTTTCAAAGAAAGTCCTTTTTGGCGTTGGTAAAGCAGCCAATGCAGGCGGCGTTGCTACATCGGGTCTTGAAATGCAACAAAACTATGCGATGATATCATGGAGCCGTGAAGAAGTTGACCAGAGATTGCACAATATTATGAAAAACATACATACTACCTGTGTAAAATATGGTAAAGAAAACGGTTATGTTAACTATGTAAAAGGAGCCAATATCGGTGGTTTCGTTAAAGTTGCTGAAGCTATGCTTGCGCAGGGGCTTGTATAGCTTTATTTGTAGCATTTATCCCTGATCCCGGCTTGTCGGGAAAAGACCCTCCCTGATTTATCGGGGGGGGTCTTTATTTATTGAAATTTAGTATTTGAAATTTAGTCTGTATTATTCACAAATCAAGTTAGAATATATATTAATAGCCCCGTCCTTCAGGGCGGGGTTGAGGGAAAATACCGATGGTCTCCCCCTGCGAAATTTGGAATGTAGAGACGTTGCATGCAACGTCTCTACATTCCAAATTTCGCAGGGAAAGATGGAGGAGATACGCTTTCCATTTTAAAACCCG
>JACQWN010000542.1 GCA_016209245.1 Bacteroidia bacterium | reverse complement strand
TAGGTAAATTTCGTAAAAGTTCCCCGGTAGCGCAACCCACTTCAAGAATTTTGCAAATTTTAATATTTACAGGAAGAATTATAGATAAATATTTGATTTTCCAATTCAAAACAATATCAAAGTATTGCTTATAAACTTCGCTGTCCTGATTTCTGATATCAATATATTCCTGTGACTTTTCATATATTTCTTTTAATTCCATCAGGAGTTGCGATATTTTTTATCATCAGGATTAATGAAAATCCCATCCTTTACAACCTGAATAATTTGTTTAATTCCATCAGGAACAGTTTTTGTGATCTCAAATCCCAGTTCATTTCTAATCTTCATAAAAGATACTTTATAATCTCTTGGGTCTTCGTTTTTGTGAACATATTTTACACGAGAACCATGCAAATGCTTTTTTATTTCATCAACAAGCATTTGTTTCTGATAATTTTCATTTGTATCACCGACATTGTAAACATTAAAAGCGACTTCTTTAGTAAATTCATTAACAGTCAAATCAAAACGCATTCTTGGGGATGGTCCGTAAACTGTCGAGAACCGCAAACACGTTGGTTTACATATATTTGATTTTGATTGTGACAGAAGATATTTTTCAGCATTTACTTTTGTTTCAGCATAAAAAGAGACAGGTATTAATTCCGATTCCTCATTCACATATGATTCATGGTCCTTCATTTTACCATAATTGCTGCATGTTGAGGCAAAAACAAATTGTTTTATGCTTTTTTCGTTAGACATGGTATATAATAGCTTTGTACCTTCAAAATTAGTGTTCCTTGCTAATTCAGGTTCCTTCGCACAAGCAGGATCTCCAACTATTGCCGCAAAATTTACTACAGCATCAACTCCATCAATAGCTTTTACGATATCACTTTTATTCCGCACATCACCCTTTATAAAAGAAAAATCAAGATTATTGAATAATTCAATTATTGATTCGCCTCCATATCGAAGAATATCTAAAACGCGTACCTTATATCCTTTATTTAATAGCAGCTTTACCAATACGCTGCCAATGTAACCTGCTCCACCGGTAACTAATATTGTTTTCATATATAAAAATCAGTGTATATTTTTTTAATATTGGGTATTAGCCTTTTTTTGTACATCATGTTTTCGTCCAGCTCATTTTTTAAATCATCAGGATTCATAGTCTTTATTTCCTGACCGTCGAAAGCAATATTAAATGCATTAATCCATGATTTCCCATATATAGGTGAAATAATAATTCCACAATTGTACTTTTTTAATATCTCTGCCCCCAGACCTGTGTCTGTGCTAATAATTGGAAGTTCAGCAGCAATAGCCAACAATGTTGATAATGGACCTGCTTCGTGAGTAGAACCCATAAAAAACATATTGGAAGCATAATAAAGCATTTCTAATTCTTCTTTTGAAATATGCCCCGTGAATTTAATATTTTCAGATAATGAAAATTTACAGGCAATGTTTTTCAAATAATTAATATAATTTTGATTTCCATAACTGGTTATTATGAGCAAGAACTGTTTTTTCTTTGTTCGACAGGTTTGATTGATTGCATATAACAATTTATCAATTTGCTTTTCGGGGACAATCCTGGATGAGTTAAGTATAACAAATTTATCAATAGGTATATTTAAATGTTTTCTTGCTTCGTTTCTGGCGGAATACCTACTCCTAAATTCATTAACATTTAGTCCTGGACTCCAAAAAAAAATATTTTTTTTATATTTTGTTTTTATTTTATCTAATCCGGTCAGATTGGATACCTGAAGATTATCTATAATCTTCAACAGATATATGCTTTGGTAGTGTTTCGCAATTTCATGGAATAATCTGAATGGATTTACAAAAAACTTGATTTCCTTTAATATCTCTGAGATATTAGTAAAATGAGTAGTCAGAATAGGAAATTTCCCTCTGTACAATTTCAAAGTATTTTTACATATCGGTTTTTTGCTAAAAGGAATGATTAAAATTATTTTTTCATTAAGCTCATAAATTTTGTTCAGTCCGGCAATAATTGCTAATGACGACTCGCCACGAATTTTTCTTATCCCATCAAGATATGTTTTTTTTTCAGCAGGAAATATCCTGTGTATTATCTTTTCATTCTGAACATATATATACTCTTTGTCGGCATTGTAATCAGGTCTCCATATTTCCCAATAAATATTGTTGTCTATTTCTGTAATTTTTTTCCCGATAATATAAGCCCATTCATGAAGTATGGCGATTATTTTACCATCCGGGTTATACCAATATTTAAGCGATTTATTTTTCAATTCTGTAATTGTCTCAAAGTAATCGTATTTAGGGACAAATGATATAATAAAAATGACCCTGATCGTATTCATTTAATTTTCTGAAATTTATATATGATTGCGGAGCTATAGTTTTCAACTTGGTCTTTAGATAATTTTAGAAATGGTGCCGGTAAGTTCCATAAACGAAATGCAAAAATCTTAAAAGATTTGAGCGGAACTGCGCCGGTCTTACAAATTAATTTGAATCCTATCATATTTAGATATTGTAGAAAAAAATCGGAATATAACACAGAAGGTCTGTTAATGCTGTAATCAAAAAGTTTACCTGTTCTGCAAAACAGAAGTTTGCTGTGAATACAATTTAAATTTGGCGCCGAAAAAATTAAAAATCCGCCTTGTTTAAGGATTCTCAATGCTTCATTAAAAAAATGCTTTTGATTATCTAAATAATGTAGAGATCCTGAAATAGTTACAACATCAAAAAAGCTATCCTGATAAGGAAATATTTTATTCAAATTTGTTATTTGAAAATTAATACTTTTATCTCCTTTAAAATTGTTCTCAATATCACATGCATAAACCGTATAACCCTTTAAACTGAGAATCTGGGCAATTTGCCCAAGCCCGCAAGCCGCATCCAAAATCACTTTAATATTTTTTGGTATTAATTTAATGATTTCCGACCAGATATAAAATAATCCATACATTTTATTTCTTTTCATGAATGGAATATTCACTAGTTTGGGTATTTCATCAATTGGCGGTTCAATAGGCAGCTCCTTCCCTCTGTTGTAATTTTTAATCCAAGGAATGGTCTGAAGTTGTTCTTTTGTTAAACTATCCATATAGTATTAAGCTATTTTGTTTGCAACCTTGTGCTGAGCTCTGAATTAACCATGATATTATACTGCAAACGGAATAAATTTCCGCATTTTATACATGACGCTCAATTGTCTTACAGACGAATTGAGGT
>JACQWN010000529.1:784-6887 GCA_016209245.1 Bacteroidia bacterium | reverse complement strand
ATACCGGTTATTAAGCCGTCTTGATTCAGACTGCCTGTTTCTTTTTAATGCTGACGGATGAGTTGCCATATTAATAATTTTTAGTAGCCCGTAGGGGATTCGAACCCCTGCTACAAGGATGAAAACCTTGCGTCCTAACCCCTAGACGAACGGGCCATGCGTTTTATTAAAAATTGGAGTGCAAAAATAGAATATTAATTTTAAATAACAATGGTTTTTTAAAAAACCGTTGTTATTTATTGTAATACCTTTGTAACAAGGTTGGCTGCTTCCTGAAAAGATATTGCAGGATAGACTTTCAACCCTGATTTATCAATCAGTTCTTTGGCTAATTCTGCATTAGTGCCTTGCAATCGGACAATAACGGGGACATTAATATTTCCGATTTTTTTGTAAGCTTCTACAACGCCTTCTGCAACACGATCACAACGTACGATTCCGCCAAAAATATTTATAAGAATTGCCTTGACATTTTTATCTTTAAGAATGATACGGAACCCTGCTTCAACGGTTTCAGGGCTGGCGCCTCCGCCAACATCGAGGAAATTGGCAGGGTCGCCGCCTGACAGCTTGATAATATCCATCGTAGCCATTGCAAGGCCGGCTCCATTTACCATACAACCGACATTGCCATCGAGCTTGATAAAATTAAGGTCGTTTTTGGTTGCTTCAACTTCGGCAGGGTCTTCTTCAGTAATATCGCGCATGGCGGCATAAGCAGGATGACGGTAAAGTGCATTATCATCGAGTACGACTTTTGAATCTGCAGCAAGAATAAGGTCATCCGAGGTCTTAAAAACAGGATTGATTTCGAGAAGCGAAGCATCGCTTTTTTCATATGCATTGTACAGGCAACTGACAAATTTCACCATTTCTTTGAAAGCTTTTCCTGAAAGACCTAAATTATAAGCGATTTTTCTAGCTTGAAAAGGTTGTATGCTTATACCTGGGTGAATTTCTTCCTTAAAAATCCTTTCAGGAGTTTTTGCTGCAACCTCTTCAATGTCCATCCCCCCTTCCGGCGAATAAATAATTACATTTCTTCCTCTTGCCCTGTTAAGGAGAATGCTCATGTAAAACTCCCGAATAATGCTTTCACCGGGATAATAGATACTTTGTTCTATCAGAACTTTATGCACAATTTTGCCTGCAGGTCCAGTCTGATGTGTTACAAGGCACATACCTAATATCTGTTGTGCAAACTGTTTTACTTCACCTATATTTTTAGCGATTTTTACACCGCCTCCTTTACCACGGCCGCCGGCATGAATCTGCGCCTTTACAGCCCAGCTTTCCACACCGGTCTTTTCCTTAATAGCCAGAGCTGCCTTTTCGGCATCGCCGGTATTCTCAATTACTATTCCTTCAGGAACAGGCACCCCATGTTCCTTTAGAATTAATTTGCCTTGAAATTCATGTAAGTTCATATTATTATGGCTTTATTTTGTTGATAATTGTATAGGCATGTTCGAATCCAATACCGATTATCCTGGCATCTTGAATTCCATCATAATAACCGTCCTTATGAATAATATCATAAACCGTATTTATTTCCATTAATAGTTTTTTATCAATTTTTCCGATATTACGTTGATAAAATTCAATATCTAATTTCTCTTTAGGTTTAGGGATAACACCTTTTAGTTTTACGTAAATTTCTAAAGCTATTAATACGGCATTATAAGCTAAACCACATGCTATGCGCACATATTTTTTATCGGTGTAAAAATAATTTCTTTTTTCACCTTTTTTCAGCTGTTCTTTAGCATTTCCCATATATCGCATAGCTTCTTTATAGGCTTTTTCCTTGAGTTCTTTTTGTTCATTAACCGACATATTCCTGATTTTTAAAATATTAATTTTTTGGCAAATTTATATGATATTTTTCAATTTACATACTCACGAGTAAAAAGTTTTGTCATGAGCAGAGATGATATCTTTTTACTACATAAGCAAATTATATTGCCTGTAGAGACAAAAATTGAATTTCCCCGACATGTTACACACTCATTTAAAATTCAACAAGCGTTTCAAATTTAATCTTCATCATTTTCGTCATACTCTCTTATTGAATAAGGTGGCCTTCGGTAAAAAACCAGATTATAACTGATATAATCCTTATCCAATGTTGCCTTCCAAGGTTTGTCATTATGTGAATACTCGCTTATTTTGGCTGCATTCCAATCACTCAATTGCTCAATTACTTTATCAATCACATCTTTTTCAGCAGCATTGAGCTGTTTCAAATCGGGCTTTACCAACGGCATAAAACGAATTTGCGGCTTATCAAAATACATAGTATTTATTCTTTGAATTTGTCTGTCTTCAATCATTTTATTAATAATTGATGTCATTTGCTGTGGTACAGGTCCATAAGGTAGTTTCTTATACCTTGCCCCAGTGAGATGTTCTTCGTAGAGTTCATAATAATTGAAGTCGCAGAAATAAAGCAACTTATTCAACACCGTTTCACCGATGTTTGGTTTTCCGGCACAGCGTTCTAAAATGTAAACCAGCACATTTTTAAACTTGCCTATTTTCAGGACAGGGATAGAAATTCGTATATTGTCTTTCTCCGCTAAAACTTCTTTTTCGTAGTGGACTTCATCTGATGCTTTAAAGTCAGCCGACAGAAATTCGTCTAATGAAAACCCCAGGACTAACGATAAATTATACAACTCAAAGACATCAATGCTTCTGTTACCAAGCTCTATTTGGGCTAAAGACGGTCGGGACAATCCGATGCTTTTAGCCAAATTTTCCTGTGACAGACCTTTTGCTTTGCGCAACCCCATTATTCGCTGACCAATTTGTTTTTGAGACAGTTTTAATTTCATATTATTATGATTTGATTGTGAGTGCAAAGATAAAAAATGTTTAATAAACAAACAATAAATTGTTTTATTTTATAACAAATATTTATCAACAACGAATTATACTACAAACGGGATAAAATTCCTCATTTTACAATCGGTTTATTTATAGCAATTATCCCACCGAAGTACGAATTCGTAGTTCGTAACTTCGTAACAAATTCGTACTTCGATGGAATAATAAATGCGGAAATTTTCACCGCACACAGTATAAAAACAAATGAACGGCAATTTACCAACACACAAAAGCACGAACCGGTAACATGATATATACATAAAAAAAAATCCGCAACAAAATGTTGCGGATTTTTTTAAAACGAAAACCACTACTTAATAAATTTATTTACATATACATTTCCTTTGGTATCAATTAATTTAAGGAAATATAAGCCGCTATCAAATTCAGAAGTATTGACCTGAGTCGTTTTTCCAGTTTGTATTTTCCCATTATAAACAACCTGCCCGGTAGAGTTATATATAATAATATTTGCATTATCGCCAGGCAAATTGCTGTTTATATTAAGAGTATTTATGACAGGATTAGGAAATACGCTAATTGAAGCATTCGGAGCAATATTTTGTTTAATTCCGGTAATCATGCTGTAATCAACATAAATTGTTTCAAACAGGTTAATCTGGTTCTTCAACCCATTACAATTTAATGTCAGATTTACTACTAAATAACCTTCCTGATCATAACTGTAAATAATTGTAATATAGACAGTATTGGCATTATCCTCAATTACCCAGGTAATTTCAACATAGTTTGAATCGAGAACATTAACATTGTCAATATAGAAATCAAGAATGACCAGACAAGTATCATACGGGTCGGTCCAAAGTGTATCAACAGGGTCATAGCCATAGTCATAATCTACGAAGAAAGTTGCGGTTTCTGAACATCCATTGGCATCTGTTACTTCTACGGTATAGCTTCCGGGTACAAGGTTATCAATATCTTCTGAAGTTTCACCATCACTCCATACATATATATAAGGTGGGGTTCCGCCATAGACAGTAATGTCAATAATACCGTCAGCCTGGCCATTGGGTGTTGCATTTGTTACGGCGCCTTCGATATATAAATAACATGGATTGTTGAGTGTGTCGGAGTAAACATAGACACAAGATGTTGCTTCACAGCCATCCATTGTTGTTACCGTGACACAATAATATCCTCCACATAAATCTGTGAGCATTGGCGTATTTTCGCCGGTATTCCAGAGGTAAGTATAACCTTGTGAATTTCCATTAATAACTGCGACATAAGCGACTCCATCACATCCCTGCTGATTTGAAGGTCCTGACGAATTGATATAAAGCTCTAAATTACATGGAATGATTACAGTGTCGTTATAATAAACATAATCACAAGCTGTGGTTGCACATTGAATATTGTCATAAACTGTTACGCAATATTCGCCCACTGTCAGATTGTCAATATTCGCCGTAGTTTCGCCATTCGACCAGGAATATTGGTAAGGAGGTGTGCCGCCCGTCACATTGGTATATATAATTCCATCATTTGCTGTGGAACTTGCAGGAACCGCTTCGGTCATAACAGAAAAATTACTGCAGGGATCAATTACAGTATCCCCAACATTTATACAATTTGTTGCATCGCATTGATTTGCGTCATAAACAGTTACGCAATATTCGCCGGGAGTTACATTGTTAATTACATTTGAAGTAGCGCCATTCGACCAATAATAATAAAAAGGTTCTGTTCCGCCTGAAATATAAGCATAAATCATCCCATTTTGGGAATAATCCTGAATATAAACGTCAAATCCATCACAAGGATTTGAGGGGTTTCCAAGCTGTATAGTATCGCAATAGGTAGAACTACATTGCTGATATGTAGAAATTGTCAGGCAGACTCCATAAATGCCCGGACTATTGTATTGGTGAGTCACTTGCTGTCCTGTGGCAGAGGTACCGTCACCAAAGTCCCATGTCCACGATATTACAGGCCCGGCTTGTGAAGTAGAAATGTCGGTCAATGAAATAGTAAGGGTTGAATCGTTGACTGATCCTGTAAATGCAGCCTGACAGTATGTTTGTGCTTTCACTGTGAGACCGGCTGCAACTAAAATCAATAAAGTAAGTAATTTTTTCATAATTGTAAATTTTAAGTTAATACCTGATAAAAATTTTATTTTACATTATATAGACGTAATAGTTTTAAAAATGTTCCCGATTTTTCACTTTATTATTTATAAATAATTCCTAATTTTACGGTTTGTATTAGATGCTATTATTTCGCAGGTAAGCTAAATCAATGATAACACAGAAACAAATAAATAAAGTAGTACAAAAAATTATAATTCACTATAAGCCGGAAAAAATAGTACTTTTCGGTTCGTATGCTTATAGGAATCCCACAGAAGGCAGTGACCTGGATTTATTGATAGTGAAGGACACCGATATTCCCCGGTATAAAAGGGGCAGAGAAATCCGAAAATTTTTCAGAGGGTCGAAAATTGCCGTTGATATTATAGTATATACTAATGCTGAGATTCAGAAATGGTCAAATGTCAGAACATCGTTTATAACAACTGTTATGGAAAAAGGAAAGGTATTATATGAATGCTAAAAATGATTTGATTAAAGAATGGATATATAAGGCGTCCCATGATATGGGCATGGCGGAATTAGCCTTGAAAAATAAACCACAATATACGGATTCTATCTGTTATCATTGACAACAAGCAAAAGTAGAACAATTTGTGTCGGACAAGATTAATCTTACTGGCGATATAGCTGAATCTTCCAATAATATTTAACCCCAAAAAATTAATTACTACTATTAATCCTGATGAAATGCCGGAATAGAAGAAAAGATTGAAAATACTTTCCCTACGTGGAAGGGTGATAATGAACAGGTTGACGATGTGATGATAATGGAAATTTACCCGAGAAATATTATCTGAAATTATATTTTAACCCTGTACATATTCCTAACGACTGAATTTTAGGATTAATAGGGAAATCCTGCTTATAAAATGAAGTAAAATATCTGCGGTAGAATATTTCTGCGAAAACACTAAGCCTGTCAGCAAAATAATAATCTAATTCAGCGCCAGCCAGCATTGAAAATTGCGTTTTTTGTAAACAATTCAGTTCTTCGTATGAGAGCGTTTTTGTCGTATCATCCGGATAAAGCTCTATTCCTTTTGCAGAGATTAAATAACATATATAAATTCCGGCAGAAGGGATCAAGGCGAATT
>JACQWN010000529.1:0-763 GCA_016209245.1 Bacteroidia bacterium | reverse complement strand
TTCAAATGTGTAATCCTGCCGGGCTGAATCAATAACTTCCTTTTGTGTTGTTTGTGTCACATAATGCCAGATTGTATCTGCACTTTGTACAACAAAATATTCATCAATTGTATCGGTAACTATGACTGTTGATGTATCGAACAAATATTTAAAATATGAATAATTGAAATCTTCATTGTAACGAATAAATGAAAGCCCTGTTCTAAAGCCGAAGCCTTTATAAGCAATGTGAAAATTTCCATTCAGAGAATAACTGTTTTTATTTGTATGTGAATTTTTCCATAATGAATAATAATTTATGGTTTGCGAACTTTTTGAAAAAATGAAATAATTCCGATACATACCTGCATTTAAGCCGGCAGACAGATTTAAATGAATTGGTGCAGTAGTATCACTGATGAAAATTTCTTTTCTGATTATTATGGGTTCTTTGACTATAATTACCGTATCGTAGATAATTGTATCCGGGGAAGAAGCATGTATGCTGTCCGGAGTTTTTTTCAGATTGCTATTGGGCTGAAATTGATTTACAGATAAACCTTTTTGATGTATTATAATAAGGCTTATCCGGAGAAATGCCATAAGAAGAGTTAAGTACCTGGTTAATAATGGCATATTTCCTTAATTATTCTATACTGAAAGAAAATGAATTTGCAAAAAAAATATGTAACCGTTCACGGGGTTAAAAATATATTATTCATGTCGATTTGATTGATTACCAGATATTTAACAAATTCAATTAAAAAATAATTTGTGAAAATCT
>JACQWN010000528.1 GCA_016209245.1 Bacteroidia bacterium | reverse complement strand
TATCGGGCGAAAGCATAAAAACGATATACTTTGGCGGAGGTACACCTTCTGTTTTGCCTGTTGATTCGATTAATAAAATAATTGACAATATTAATAAAATCTATAAAGTCGAAAAGAATCTGGAAATTACGTTTGAGGCAAATTCCGAAGATTTATCGTTTTTTTATCTTAATAAATTGGCAGAGACACCAATAAACCGTCTGAGCATTGGGGTGCAGTCATTTTTTGATGATGACCTGAAATTATTGAACCGCCGACATAATGCCTGTCAGGCAGAGGATGCTATTAAGACAGCTATAAATTTGGGCTTTAATAATATAAATATAGACTTAATATATGGCTTGCCAGGGCTTTCAATTGAAAAATGGCGATTAAACCTTGAAAAAATAGTTATATTTAATATACAGCATTTTTCCGCTTACCATCTCTCATACGAACCCGGTACAATCCTGACACAACTTACTGAAAAAGGTAAATTAGAACCGATTAGCGAACAACTCAGCATTGAACAATATAATTTATTAGCTTCAATGACCGCGAAAAACGGTTATATTCATTATGAAATTTCAAACTTCGGAAAACAAGGATATTTTTCGGTTCATAACTCAAATTATTGGAAAAGAAAAAAATATATTGGGATTGGGCCCTCTGCACATTCTTATAACTATTATACAAGACAATGGAACTGTTCTGATATAAATAATTATATTAAAGCTATAAATAAAAATATAATTCCTGCAACATCGGAGTTTCTAAGTGAGCCAATACAATATAATGAATATATTCTTATCTCGCTTCGCACGATATGGGGCATTGATATTAACTATATCTCACAAAATTTTGGACAAAAATATCTTAATCATATATTTTCAAATGTTGAAAAATTCATTAAAGCAAATTTATTACAATTAATTGATAATAATCTTATTATTACGGAGAAAGGCATGTTTGTTTCAGATAGTATTATCAGGAGTTTTATTATGGAATCATAACCTTATAGGGATAATATGAATTATTCAGGTTAAAGCTTCTGCTAATTTTAGATCTTGAGATATTGTTATTTTAATATTTAAGGGATTGCCTTCAACAAAAAATATTTTATAACCGGCAGCTTCTACAACATTTGCATCATCGGTAAAAGCGGGATTATAATTTTGAAGATATGCAGAAGCAATAATATTACTTTGAAACACTTGCGGCGTTTGAACAAGCTTGAACTTTTTCCTTTGGACAGGTCTGCTTTTGGTTCCCTCAAAAATTCGCATTGAATCGTTAATATCAATTACAGGTATAGCAGTGCCTTTCATGGCGGCAGTTTCAAAACAGCGGGAAATAGTGGCAATATCAATTAACGGCCTGACAGCATCATGAACTGCGATTAATGCTTCATCGTCAATTTGCTTTAATGCATTTTTAACAGAATGAAATCTTGTTTTTCCTCCATCAGCTAAAATGACTGTGATATTAAAATGATATTGCTTTAATATAATATCCCAATAATTCCGAAAATTTTTAGGAATACTAATAATAATTTTTATTGAATTATCATATTTAAAAAAAGTATTTATTGTTCTAAAAATCATCGGTTGCCCGCAAAGAAGATGAAATTGCTTAGGGATATCCGATTTCATTCTGGTTCCCGTGCCTCCTGCGACAATTATTACATTTTTTTTCATTATAAAATATAATCATGAATAAAATCAAGAAATTCACGTCTTCCATTTGTTCTTCTTCTAACCGAACGATATATTGTCATTATGAATTTTGATATTTCTTCACCTGACAGATTCTTTAATTCATCTGTAATATTTTTATCAATCAGAGTAAAACCTTTTTCTTCTAAACCGCCTTTAAATATAATATCCTTGTCTTTGAAGTAATATTTATCCATAAGAAGCTCCAAGATTTTTATGATAATATCATCTCTAATATTTCGATTTTCTATGTCATCGAATTCGCAAATAGACGATTCGATTAAATTTGCAGGACTTAATAGGGAATCATCATTTGCCATTCTTTCTACTGAAAAACATGGTACATCGGAATATTTTCTTCCTGGCCCCATATAATATGAACAACCGGAACATTTTTCTTTTGTCCGTGTCTCACCACAACATATACTGCAAATATAGATATCTGATACTATACATTCTCTTTTTCCTTTACGGGAATTACATAATGGGCAAATTGCTCTTGGCATTTGAATATTTATTTCTTATATCATTTTCTAAATAATTCTGATTTATCGCCTTATTGCTTACTTTTATATGTATCCACTTTCCATAAATATTCTATCCTGAATAATTCATGAATCTGGTTAAAAAATATTTCAATAGCTCCGTCCTTCAGGGCGGGGACACAAAAAAGTCTTTCTCCGGACTCCCTCTGCAAATTTTTGAAAATTTTAAAATTTTCAAAAATTTGCAGAGAGGTGCAGTAAAAATGCTACTCTTTTTAACCCCGCCTTAAAAGACGGGGCTATTGATATACATTTTTAATATAAATTCATGAATTAATCAGGCTATATTCTACATTGAAGATTCTACATTTCACATTCATTGATAATACTTCCGAGTTTACCATCAATTAGAACAGTTAGGATTTTATCACCTTGATTTATATCATGAATGCTTTTTAAAGTTTTTCCATTATATTTTGTTATTGAATACCCTCTTTTCATTACATTCAATGGATCAAAATGAATCGCTCTGAGATTATGCATTTCAAGCAGATGCTTTTTGTTTTCGATATATTTTGTAGAATTGAATTTCAACAATATTAATAATCTTTCAAGTTCTTTATTTTTTAAAACAAGAAACCGTGTCATATATGGTTTTATTCTTTCATAAATAAAAGAAAACTCATTTTTTCGATCATAAATATAGTTTTGTATAGAATTCGAAAACTGTTGAGCGACTAAAGAGATTTTTGTCTTTGTTGAAAAAATTGCATCTTTTGCGATACTAGCGCTCTTTACCTGCAGAATATTCAATAAATCATATTGTTTTTGCAAAATATCTGTTGAAAAATTTACCAGCATATTTTGATATTCCTGAAGCTTATCATAAACAGATTGAAATTTCTCAATCAAAAATTCAGCGGCTGCTGTAGGTGTTTTAACACTTATATAAGCGACACGGTCAACTATTGTTTCATCCCTTTCATGTCCAATGCCTGAAATTACAGGTAATGGGAATTGTGTAATATGATATGCTATCCTGTAATTGTCGAAGCAACTTAGTTCCGCCTGAGAGCCGCCACCGCGTATTATAACAACTGCATCAAAAAAATCGGTA
>JACQWN010000515.1 GCA_016209245.1 Bacteroidia bacterium | reverse complement strand
TACTCTATGAACAAAAAGCTGGCAGTGGCGATTCGATACCTGCTGGGAATATTATCCAGGGAAAAAGACGATTTTTTAATGTAATGGCAGTGCAACTATAAATTTATATCTTAAAATTTTGTATTATTAATATTAATATTTTTAAATTTACAAATTCTAAAAAATATGTTTGTTATATGAAAAAGTCATTGATTTTATTAGCATTAACAATGCTTATATCATGTATGCTGTTTGCACAGGAAAACACATCCACACCTGATTCTACATTAATTGTCGCCGAAAATCAGGAAGCGGAGCTTGCATACAATAAAGGAATAGAGAGTTTCCGGATGAAAGATTATCAGGCAGCTATTGCGGCTTTTTCGGAAGCTATACAATTCAAGCCCGATTTTGCCAAAGCATATTTTAATCGCGGTGCGGTGCGGCTTGAGCTAAAAGATTGTCAAAACGCTATTGCTGATTTTGATCTTGCCATTCAATATGACGATAGTCTTGCAGGGGCATATTATAGCAGGGGAAGGGCTAAGCATATCCTAAATGACAGAACAGGTGCTATAAACGATTATGCTGCCGCCATCGAAAAAGGCCTTAAAGAACCTAAAGCATTTTATTATACAGGCGTATTAAGGTTTCAGGAAACCGATTACAAGGGAGCCGTTGAATCGTTCGATGAAGCGATAAAATTAGATCCAGGTTTTGCTTACGCATATAATGACAGAGGCAGCGCTAAAAGGAAGCTCGAAGATTATGACGGTGCTATTAACGACTATCAGAAAGCCCTGATGAAGGATCCAAAAATGGAATTTACATATAATAATCTGGGCAGCGTAAAACGTAAAAAAGAAGATTTCCACGGTGCAATTGCCGAATATACTCAGGCTGTCCAGCTTAAATCCGATTATTATATTGCATATAATAACAGAGGCAGTGCTAAATGTGATAAAAAAGATTATGAAGGAGCAGTAAAAGATTTCGAAAAAGCGCTTCAGCTTAAGCCCGATTATTTATTTGCTATTAATAACCTGGGGACAGCTAAAATGAAGCTAAAACAATATGAAGAAGCGATTAAATGCTTTGATAAAGCTATTCAGCTCGATAATAATTATGGCTATGCATATTTAAACAGAGGAATTTCCAAGGAAGAATTAAAAGATTTGAATGGTGCATGTGAAGACTGGAAAAAGGCCAAAGAGCTTGGAGTTAAAGTCGCAGAGACATATATATTAGAATGTAGTGAATAACATCAAAAGTATTATAAAATGAAATCAGGAATATTTTTAACAACAGTTTATCTTCTGTTATCTCCTATCTTATATGCTCAGGAGATTGAATTTAATAAAGACCTGTTTAAGAATAAAGATGATTACAGGGCGGCTAAAGATTTTGTTAACCAAGGTAATTCTGATTATGAAAAAGGACGTGGAAGTTACAGAAATGCCCTGAATTATTATCTGAAAGCATACAAGCTTTATGACAGAAATGCCGCTTTAAACTACAGGATTGGCAATTGTTATTTCTATTCAGTAAATAAAGTCAAATGTATAGACTACTTCCTTTCCGCTTACCAGTTAAATAAAAATATTATGAAAGATATTTTATTAAAAATTGCATGTGGATATAACTTTAAATATGAGTTTGACAAGGCAATTGAATATTATCAGAAATATAAAAGTTCATTGACCCCTGGCGAGCTTCAGGATGAAAAGGATATGATTAATAAAAAAATTGAAGAATGTAATATTGGGAAAGAGCTTATTAAATCACCGGTCAGAGTATTTATTGATAATGTAGGCGATAATGTAAACTCAACCTATCCTGATTATAGTCCTCTTATCTCTACCGATGAATCAATGATGATATTTACTTCCAAAAGACCTTGTGAAGGAAATAAGCTCACAGATGATGGTTACTATTTCGAAAAAATATTTATTTCATATTCCGAAAACGGCGGGAATGATTGGTTAGCCGCTGAAAATATCGGTAAACCTTTGAACGAAAACGACAATAACAATGCTACAGTAGGCCTGTCACCCGATGGTCAGCAATTGTTTACTTTTACAGGCGATAATGGCGGAGATATTCTCGTGTCAGAGCTTAAAGGGGAAGAATGGTCAAAGCCCAATGATGATGCTGTCAAAAAATTTATTAACACACCATCTCATGAATCTTCGGCTTCTTTTTCTTTTGACGGCAGGACTATGTATTTCGACAGTAATAAAGAGACAGATAATTTCGATACAAGAAATTTAGAAGAAGATCTAATGGAACGTACACATGATATTTATTATAGCGAATGGGGCGAAGAAAAGCAAAGATGGATGCCGCCTGTAAATCTTGGAAATGTTATTAATACGGAATATGATGAACGTGGCGTTTTTATGCATCCTGACGGGAGAACTATTTATTTTAGCTCAAAGGGGCATAAAACCATAGGAGGTCTTGATATTTTTAAATCGGAGAGAAATGACGAGGGTCAATGGTCGGAACCTGAAAATCTTGGTTATCCTGTAAATACTCCCGATGATGATGTCTTTTTTGTAATGGCGGCAAGCGGTAAGCATGGTTATTTCTCTTCTGTTCGTGAAGATGGCGTTGGCGATTATGATATTTATAGAATAACATTCCGGGGTCCTGAAAAATCTGTTATCCAAAGTAACGAAGATAATCTTTTGGCAAGCACCGAACCTGTAAGTGAAGTTGTGATGGAAGAAACTGTCGAAATTAAAACTATGCGCCTTACAATTCTTAAAGGTACAGTAAAAGACGCCATCTCGCTCCAACTACTCGAAGCCAGCATTGAAATTGTAGATAATGAGAAAAATGAAGTAATATCAGTAATGAAATCAAATAGCGCTACCGGCAAATATCTTGTATCTTTACCTTCAGGAAAAAATTACGGTATCGCCGTCAAGGCACAGGATTATCTATTCCATTCTGAAAACTTTATTATTCCAGAAGCGACTACATACCAGGAAATCACTAAAGATATTCTATTGAATAAAATGGCAGTCGGTTCGAAAATCATTCTTAAAAATATTTTCTTTGATTACGCCAAAGCTACATTACGCCCGGAATCAGCGGCAGAGCTTGACCGGCTTGTTAAACTGCTGACAGAGTACCCTACTACACGCATTGAAATATCCGGTCATACGGATAATATAGGGACTTTAAAGTTAAATACCGACTTATCACAAAACAGAGCAAAAGCGGTTGTTGATTATCTCATAAAAAACGGTATTAGTGCTGATCGCCTTGAATACAAAGGTTATGCTTATTTTCAGCCAATTGATACAAACGATACTGACGAAGGCAGACAGAACAACCGGCGGGTTGAATTTAAAATTTTAAGTAACTGAAATAACGTTGATATAGCCTAACGTGGATAAACCACAACCAAACTATATTTAGTTTTTGGTTGGTTAGTTATTAGTTTTGGTTGATTCAGTTATTAGTTATAGTTAGATAGTTTGCACTGCCACTTGATGTGGAACGGATGAACCAACAAACTATAACCAGAAACTAAATGAACTACAACTATAAACTAAAAACTATAAACTAAATATTTTGCCAAAACTTGTAGTGAGTTTATTGTAGTATAAATACTTTTTACCTTATATGATGAAAATAAATATCAAAATAATAACTTCCTTTTTTATACTTATCTATTCACATTTTATCTCTGCACAAAATAATATTGCCTTGGATAAAGAAAATTTTCCTGATAAAGAAATCTTTCAAAAAGCCATGACTAACTTAAATCTTGGCAATGAATTTTTTAATAAAGGCAAAGATTTTTATAGAAAAGCAATGACGCATTTCATGAGCGTATATGAATTAAATACGTTGAATGCTGAATTAAATTATAAAATAGGTATTTGCATATTATTAGAAATGCCTCAGAAGGAACAGGCCATTGATTTTTTTGAAAAAGCTTATAAACTTGATAGTAATGTTGCCGGCGATATACTTTATGTATTAGCAAGAGCTTATCATCAAAGTCTAAAATTCGATAAAGCGGTTTCCTGTTACGAGTCTTTTCGTTCCGGTCTTTCAAAAGAAGCGCTTACAGAATGGAATTATATAATTACCCGGCATATTGAAGAATGCAACAACGGGGAAAAATTGTTGCAGGATTCTTTAAATGTTATGATTGAAAACCTTGGCATCGGTATAAATACTCGGTGGGCTGATCATAGCCCCCTTGTAAATGCCGATGAATCAATGATGATTTTTACATCACAGCGTCCTGACTTTACAGGAGGAAAAATTTATTCGGAAGATACATATTTTGAAGATATTTATATT
>JACQWN010000514.1 GCA_016209245.1 Bacteroidia bacterium | reverse complement strand
CACTCTCAAATCCAAAGAAAACCGCTGCGGCTGTAAATTATTTTTGGGGACTAAAAATAATTACAGCAATTATTATTATTGTTTTTTTTCTCTATGACCTGTTTTTTATTCAGGATTATTATAATACACCGAAAAAAGACCAGTTTAGCCAAGCGATTCTGTTTTTGCTGCATAAAGATAAAGAGTTGGATAAATCGGTAATTATAGCACGTACGGAATATAAAGAATGTTTCGATTATTATCTTGAGCAGTACGGTTCTGCCAAAAGAGTTAGCTTTGCCGCAGGAGTGAAAAGCGATATTAAAAATACCGGAAAATTTCTTAGCTCCACAAGTACTCAATATATTTGGTACATTTGCGGTCATACCAAAGCCGATAATGACTATGTCGAATATCTGAAAACCCGTTTGGAAATGCTCTTATACAATAATGAATATATTAACATGGAGATATGGTTATTCAGAAAATCATAATACAGCATTAAACGAACAAATTTTTCGATAATTCTAATAAATTTTTGTACTTTTGCACTTAAAAAATAAATATTATGAGATTGACAGTAGAAATTAATAATGCTGATAAATTAAATATTCTGGTTAATTTTCTTCGCATGAATGGGTATAAGGTAGATATTGAAGACAGCAATCGTTTACAGGATAATGATTGGGCAATTCCCGGACGTGCAGCAACCGATGAGGAACATGAAGCCCATGTTTTAGCTATGGAAAATGATATTGATGAGGGAACAGAAGCGTCAATTTTCTTTAATAATTTGATTAAAGAAATTAATGAATGGAAGTAGTTATTAAAGAACGGGCACAAAAGAGTATTCGTAAGATTACCCGATATATTTTTGATAAAGGTTATCCTGAAACAGCGATAAAATTCACAAAACAGCTTGAAGAATTTGCTATGACTCTTGGGTTTTTCCCTGAAAAATATCCAATTTGCCGACAAAAATCATATAACAAAAGACAATATCGGTGTGTCCCTTTTAATAAAAATTACATTTTTATATATAAGGTTCAAAATCATAAAGTCGTTGTTTTCAATGTAGTTCATGCTGCACGTATCAGATAACCTGTTCTTACACGTTTACAATTAAACTGCTTTTGGTGTAAATTTAAAATATCGTGAAAAAGCTTCACTGGTTGGTCATAAAATCATATTTGGGTCCGTTTACGGCTACATTTTTTGTTGCAGTATTTCTGCTGCTGATGCAGTTTTTATGGAAATATGTTGATGAGCTTGTGGGTAAGGGGCTGCCTTTTCATGTTATTGCAGAGCTCATGCTATATGCTTCGGCTACTATGGTACCTATGGCATTGCCGCTTGCAATTCTTATCTCATCAATTATGACTTTTGGCAATCTTGGTGAGCGGTATGAGCTTGTCGCCTTAAAATCGTCAGGTATTTCGCTGCAAAGGATTATGTTTCCGCTTGTAATTGTTTCTGTTATAATCAGCATTGCCGCTTTCCTTTTTTCCAATAATATACTTCCTGTTGCCAATCTCAAATTTGCCGCCCTGCTTCACGATATCAGGCAGAAAAGGCCTGCACTGGATATTAAAGAAGGAATTTTTTACAACGGCCTTGAAAATTTCAGCATCAAAGTAGCGAAAAAAGACAAAAAAACTAATATGCTATATAATATTATGATATACGACCACCGGGCAAGAAAAGGAAATGTCAATATTACAATAGCCGATTCAGCCGTTATGAAAGTTACTCCCGCACAAGACCTGCTTATTCTGACATTATATCACGGCTTCTCGTATGAAGAAGTTGAAGAAGAAAGTAAAACACCGGGCGACAGGGCTTACCCGCACAACAGAGAAAAATTTGATGAGGAAACTATAACTGTCGGGCTTGAAGGATATGGATTTGAACGGACTGATGAAAGCCTGTTCAAAGACGGATACCGGATGCTTACTATTGTACAGCTCGGTAAAATAATTGATTCGCTAAAATTATCGCTTGACCAAAGGAAAACTTCATTTTCAAGAACACTGCTTGAAACAAATTATTTCAGAAAAGAATTAAAAAAGCCCGATTCTTTAAAAACTTCCGCTGAAGATAAATCGCGAATATTTCTGCAAATCAATATTGATAGCTTATTCAATACTTTTCCGCAGGCCGAAAAATTAAGAATAATTGCTATGGCTGCCAATTATGCCCGTTCGGCGAAAACTTATATTTCAACAACCGGAGAAGAATACGATTCGCGTAATAAATGGATATACCGTCACGAAATAGCATGGCATAAAAAGCTGTCATTGTCGGTCGCCTGCCTGGTGCTTTTTTTCATCGGCGCTCCACTGGGCGCGATTATCAGAAAAGGCGGTATCGGGATGCCTATTGTGGTTTCCGTGTTCCTTTTTATAATTTACTATATTATTGATATTACCGGTGAAAAAATTGTCAAGGAAGGTGTATTGCCCGCTTATGAAGGAATGTGGCTTTCTACAGTCGTATTTTTCCCTTTTGGTATATTCCTTACTTATAAAGCTACTAACGATTCCGCAATTATGAATATTGACACTTATTTTCTGCTTTTCAGAAAAATTTATACTTTCCGTAAATTTACAGGAAAAGAAACTATTCTGACAGCCGGGAAAATTTCTGATGTTCAAATCGAAAGAACCGAACTTCTGAAAACATTAATTAATCTGAAAATTTTATGCTCTGCATACAGAGAAAAAATCCTGAACCAGCAAAGATTATTTATCCTGTCAAAAAGACAAGAGGCACATGAAGGGATTGAGCATATCAGTGAATTATATAATTCTACATATATTATGATCTTAAGAAAATACAACGAGATTAATTATATAAGACAAAAGATTGAAGAATTACCCGAGTTCAGGTATAAAATTTATAAGAAAACTATTCGTAGAACAATGTTCAACATATTTGCCTTTACTGTTTTTATAATTCCGGCCGGATTATTTATAATGCTCTATTTTTATATCAAAAAAATAATCTTAACCCGGAAATTATTGCTAATCGAGGATATTTCGCAGCAAATCATTAATATATTGGAAAACCCTGCTTATTTCGAATTAAGAAAAGCTGTATGAAAATTCTGCTGTTAGCGAATAAAATTCCTTATCCCCCCAAAGACGGCGGTTCAATTGCGACTTATGCTATGGCAAAAGGATTTTCAATGAACCGGGCGGAGGTTATCGTGCTTGCTATGAATACCCGAAAGCATTTTTTCGATATTTCACAAATGCCCGATAGCGTAAAACAAATCATTTCTTTTAAGGT
>JACQWN010000513.1 GCA_016209245.1 Bacteroidia bacterium | reverse complement strand
TCATCCAAAATATTGTTGTTTTACTGCCACCTGCCGCTAATTTTATTTCAAATACTGTAATTCTTGGTAATCCGACTTCATTTACTGATATTTCTACCGGCGGAGGAGCGGGTATTATTTCATGGCTTTGGAATTTTGGCGATGGAACGGCTTTTTCGACTATACAAAACCCGGTTCATACATACTCTTTATATGGACAATATTCCGTTACCCTGACAGTTACAAACAGTTTTGGTTGTTCCAATTCGTTTACCGGACAGACACTTGTTGTTTCGCAAACTTCAGTTACTGCAGCTTTTACTGCAAATGATGCTTGTAACGGGCAGTCAGCTATGTTTTTTGACCAATCTTTCAGCCCCAACGGTTCAATTGCCTCATGGTATTGGAATTTCGACGATTCACAAACTTCTTCTTTACAAAACCCGAACCATATTTATCTGAACCCAGGCACTTATTCCGTTATGCTGATTGCCGGCGATGTGTTGAATAATTCAGATACCTGCATTCATCAAATAACAATATTTCCTGTTCCTTCTGTCAATTTTACTTATAATTCCGACTGCTTTACCAATGTTGTACATTTTACAAACACTTCAACAATTTCAAGCGGCTTTATTTCTCAATGTCAATGGAATTTTGGCGACGGAAACACAGCATATATTTGTGAACTCCAGCATGCTTATTCAGGTTTTGGTGCTTATAATGTAACTCTTGCAGTAATCTCCAATCTGGGTTGTTCTTCATCGCTAGTGCATTCTATCGTGGTTACTCCAAATCCAACTGCTAATTTTCACAGCCAACCTAATTGCGTAGGATATCTTACATATTTCTCCGATTCATCTGAAGTGGAATATGGTATCATAAATAACTGGCACTGGGAATTCGGCGACGGTGATACAAGCGCTCTCCAAAACCCTGAACATACATATAATTCCGCAGGAGATTATGATGTGTTGCTTATAGTAAGCACAAACAGCGGATGTCTTGACACAATTTTAAGAACTGTCTCAATAAATTTCGCCCCTCATGCAGGTTTTAATTCCATGAATGCTTGTGTTTTAAAAGATGCACAATTCACCGACCTTTCAACAATCGCTTACGGAAATATTACATCATGGCTATGGTTGTTTGGCGATGATAGCATAGCGGAGCTGCAGAATCCTGTGCATCAATATGCATTTAGCGGTACATTTAACGTAACCTTGATAACAACGTCAAACTTAGGTTGCATGGATACAATTTCGGCCCCGGTCACAGTTTACCCTTCACCTGAAATCTATTTTACCTCAACAACCGAATGTATGAATTCCAAAACACAATTTACAAACCAAACACAGATAAGCAGCGGTTCCGTTACATCATGGAACTGGGATTTTGATGATGGCACCTTTTCCTCCTTGCAGAATCCGTTACATACATTCTCCGGTGCGGAAACATATTCCGTAACCCTGAACGCTATATCGAATTTTGGATGTACCGGCTCGCATGCTGAAAATGTGAATGTTTATGCGCTACCTTCAGCAAATTTTTATTATAATGACGCATGCCAAGGAAATATAACTAATTTCACCGACTCCAGCTCAATTGACAATGATATTATAGGTTCCTGGCTATGGAATTTTGGCGATGGTGCTTCAACGATTTTACAAAATCCTAATCATCTGTATTTTTCTGAAGGTATTTATATTGTAAAGCTTAAAGTAAGCACATTGAACGGCTGTTCCGACAGTGTCGCAAAGGTAGTGCATGTTTACCCCGCACCGGTCGCTTATTTTACTCATGAAATCGCTTGTGAGAATCATGGTACAATGTTTTACAATGCTTCCACAATAAGCAGCGGTTCTATAATTACATGGAACTGGAATTTCGGCGATTTGAATGCAGATACTGCTGAAGCTCCTGTTCATACTTATTTGTCGGCCGGTTCTTTTCTTGCCATATTGGAAGTAACGGCACAGAATGAATGTACTGCATCTTATTCAGACACAATCATAGTTTATCCTTCGCCTCAGATTGCTCTTGACGATGACACAATTTTATGCGGAAATGACACAAAAATATTAGATGCAGGTAATCCCGGCGCAATTTATTTATGGTCATCAGGGGCCAACACCCAAACAATAATTGCACATGAAGGTGATGGTAAAATATGGGTCATCGTTGAACAAAACAACTGTTCTGCAACCGACACAATTAATATTTTAGAATGTAATCAAAATATCGTTGATGTTCCGACTGCTTTTTCACCGAATAATGACGGTAATAACGATGTACTTTATGTTTACGGTAACAACATTGCCGAGCTTGAATTTTTAATTTTTAACCGGTTCGGAGAGCTTGTATTTGAGTCGCATAATCAAAACCACGGATGGAATGGCACACGGAACGAAAAACAATGTGAAATAGAGGTATATGTTTATTACCTGAAATGTAAATTTATTAATGGAACAATAATAACTAAAGGAGGAAATGTATCATTGGTAAAATAGGTAACTTCTCAATATTCAATGGAAAATGTATCTCCGCCCTCTTTCCCTGCGAAATTTGGAATGTAGAGACGTTGCATGCAACGTCTCTACATTCCAAATTTCGCAGGGGG
>JACQWN010000512.1 GCA_016209245.1 Bacteroidia bacterium | reverse complement strand
TGAAGATTCGGGAACGAATGATAATGCAGCATCATTCAACTGTAGTTTTTCAATTGAAGCTCTAAGGTTTTCATAATCGTCGGCACTAACCGGATATATTCCTGCAAATACCATAGGTTTCACATTTTCAAATCCTTCAACCGGATGCTCACAAGGCCGGTCAACATGAGTAATAGTATCGCCGACTTTGACTTCTTTTGATGTTTTAATCCCGGAAATAATATATCCGACATCTCCGGTAATCATTACTTCGCGTGGAATATATTTAAGTCTAAGAATCCCTATTTCATCAGCATGATATTCTTTTCCAGTTGACACAAATTTTACATAATCGGATTTTCTCAGGGTTCCATTCATAATTCTGAAATAAGCAATAATTCCCCTGAATGGATTAAACATTGAATCAAATATCAGGGCTTGTAAGGGATTTTCATTATTGCCTTTTGGAGGGGGAATGCGGCGGATAATGGTTTCTAATATTTGTTCAACACCCGTTCCTGTTTTTCCGCTTGCTTCAATAATGTCTTCCCTGCGGCAACCCATCAGGTCAACAATCTGATCTTTTACTTCATCGGGCATTGCTATGGGTAAGTCTATTTTATTCAAGACAGGTATGACTTCGAGGTTGCTGTTCAGGGCGAGATACAGATTTGAAATTGTCTGAGCCTGTATTCCCTGTGTAGCATCAACTACAAGCAATGCCCCCTCACATGCTGCAATAGAACGGGATACTTCATACGAAAAGTCAACATGGCCAGGAGTGTCAATCAGGTTAAGATAGTACTTTTCATTTTGAAAAAGATATTCCATCTGTATTGCGTGTGATTTTATTGTAATACCTCTTTCCCGCTCCAAATCCATATTATCGAGCACCTGTTCTTTCAGCTCTTCTTTTTCAAGAGTATTGGTAAATTCCAGTAAACGGTCGGCAAGAGTGCTTTTTCCATGGTCAATATGAGCGATGATGCAAAAATTTCTAATCATATTCATGCAACAAAGATACATATTTATAAAAGAAAAACGCTATTTGTAGAGACGTTGCATGCAACGTCTCTACAAATAGCGTTTTTCTTTTGAACGAGATATCTATTAATACATTCCTCCCATTCCACCACCACCATGTCCTCCGGGTGGCATCGCGGGTTCTTTTTCTTCTTTTTCTTCAGCTACGATACATTCTGTAGTTACCAGCATTCCAGCAATTGAAGCGGCATTTTCAAGAGCTATACGTGTTACTTTAGTTGGGTCAATGACACCTGAGCTAAAGAGATTTTCATATTTTTCAGTCTGGGCATTGAATCCAAAATCTCCTTTATTTTCTTTTACCTTTTGAACTACTACCGAGCCTTCAGCGCCTGCATTTTCAACAATTATTCTTATTGGCTCTTCAAGGGCTCTTTTGACGATAGCAATACCGGTTGTTTCATCATCATTTTCGCCGAGCATACCTTCAAGCGCCTCAATAGCTCTGATATAAGCCACACCGCCGCCAGGTACGATGCCTTCTTCAACGGCGGCTCTGGTAGAGTTAAGAGCATCTTCAACACGGGCTTTTTTCTCTTTCATCTCAACTTCTGTGGTTGCTCCAACATACAATACTGCAACACCACCTGCCAGTTTTGCCAGACGTTCCTGAAGTTTTTCTTTATCATAATCGGATGTGGTTTTTTCAATCTGTGCTTTAATTTCATTAACTCTTGCATTAATATCAGATTTTTTGCCAAATCCGTTTACAATTGTAGTATTTTCTTTATCTATTACAATCTTTTCAGCTTTTCCCAGCATATCCACCTTTGCATTTTCGAGCTTAAGCCCTCTTTCTTCGGTTATTACTGTGCCATTGGTTAAAATAGCAATATCCTGGAGCATCTCTTTCCTTCTATCGCCAAAGCCAGGAGCTTTTACGGCAGCGACTTTGAGAGAGCCTCTTAAACGGTTTACAACTAATGTTGCCAGGGCTTCTCCTTCAATATCTTCGGCGATTATCATAAAGGCCTTGCCTTCCTGGGCAGCTGGTTCGAGAACAGGCATAAGATCTTTCATCGAAGAAATCTTCTTATCGGCAATAAGAATATATGGTTCTTCAAGAACACATTCCATTTTTTCGCTTTCGTTGATAAAATAAGGCGAAATATAACCTCTGTCAAATTTCATTCCTTCTACTGTTTCAATTCTGGTATTAGTTCCTTTTGCTTCTTCGACTGTAATAACACCTTCTGCGCCGACTTTTGACATTGCATAAGAAATCATTGCACCGATTTCAATATCGTTATTAGAAGAAATAGAGCCGACCTGTGAAATTTCATCAATAAGCACAATCTCTTTTAGAATATCATTTTTTTCACTGCGGGAAAGCTCTTTTGTTTTTCCTTCCTTTTCTTCTTTTTTAAAAATAACCTCAGCTTTTTTAATAATAGCGTTGGTTCTGATTGAACGTTTTTGAGTATTAAGATGTTCGACCACCTTTGCAACCGCTTTTTCAATACCACGTTTCAGGTCCATAGGATTTGCACCTGCGGCTACATTTTTCAATCCGACATTTACAATAGATTGAGCGAGTACGGTAGCAGTTGTTGTGCCATCGCCTGCATCATCATTTGTTTTGGATGCGACTTCTTTAACCATCTGAGCACCCATATTTTCAAATGCATCAGTAAGTTCTATTTCTTTGGCTACGGTAACTCCATCCTTTGTTATAGTCGGAACGCCAAATTTTTTGTCCAGTATAACATTACGCCCTTTTGGACCTAATGTCACTTTTACTGCATCAGCCAATGCATCAACACCTTTCTTAAGATGATTTCTGGCTTCTAAGTCATATTTGATGATTTTTCCCATAATCTTTACTTTTTTAATGAGTTAATACTATTTTGATTCAAGAATCAGGTATATGTCGGTCTGGTTCATGATCAGATAGTCTTTTCCGTCAACGTTAACCTCCGTACCTCCATATTTGCTGAATAATACTATATCCCCCGGTTTTACTTCCATTTTTTCATCTTTTTTTTCAGAGCCAACTGCAACGATAGTGCCTTTCTGGGGCTTCTCCTGGGCAGTATCGGGGATAATAATACCACCGGCAGTTTTAGTTTCAGCCGGATGTGGCTCTACCAATACTTTTCCGGCTAATGGTTTTCCAAGTTTTGCCATTTTTCAAATTAAATTTAAGTTAAACAATAGATTTTAATCAAAATTTTGTGTGTGTAATGTTTTCATATTTTATGCCAAATTCATCAAACTTACTCTAATATTATAAATTAAGACATTTTTACCGCTTTTCAGGTATATACCTTATCGGTTTATTGATTTACTGACAGAAATTTCTGTCATAGTGTCAGCAAATATGAATATTAATTAAACAAACATAAGCCTTCGGCTTATGTTTATTTATTAGAAGGTTTAGGCTTTTCGATTGGTGGTGCTGTTACAGGGAAATTATCAGTAGTTTGGGAAGGATCAATATTAATTTGATCTTTGAGCCGGCTTTTGACTTGTTCTTCAGTTTCAGAACGACTGATTGACATGCTTGAAACTAATGAAAGGGCTAAAATTGCAATAGCTAGAGTCCATGTCGCTTTTTCCAAAAAATCCGCTGTTTTTCTAACTCCCATTACTTGATTCGAAGCGGAAAATGCTGATGCAAGCCCGCCTCCCTTGGGATTCTGCACTAAAATTATCATTATTAAGAGAATACAGGCGATTATCGCCAAAACTGCTGCTATCGTATATATTGCCATAATTTTAAGATTTAAGATTTATTATATTGTTGTTGTAATTTTTCAATTTGCGAGGCAAAGTAAGTACTTTTTTCCGGATATTTCAAATATAATTTTTCATAAGCGCGTAAAGCTTTTTCTAAAAATCCTTGTTTTATATATATTTTTACAAGTGTTTCGGTTATTAATCCTTCGTCTTCAATAATGCTCATAGCCGACATATCTGAATTATCGTCGGAAGAAGCATCCTGGATTGTAATTTTAGCGTCATTTTTAATAAATTTGTCAATTAATAAAATGTCGCTTTGTTTCTCTATATTCTTTTGTGACACAGGTGCTTGTTTTGATGATAATTTACCTAACCATTCGGAAAATGAATAACTTTCAGAACCCTCTGTCTGTATAATTTCCTCTTCAATATCGCCTTCTGCGGCTGCAGTAAAGTCAAATTGGAAAATAGCCAAATCTTCCTTTGGTTCATCAATATCCGCTTCAACTGTGCTTGTTATTGCAGGTTTTGGGGTATATTCAGCTTCAGCTTCGGACTTTTGAATTGGGCTTTCTTCAATAATTTGTTCTTTAATTATTTCGACAGGTGTTACAGTGAGCGGTTCGACAGGCTCACCGTGGCACTTGTCGAACTGTTCAACAAAAACAGGTTGTTTTGGAACATCGGCAGGTTCAACAAAAGCGGATGGTTTTTGAGTTTCGGCAGGTGTTACAGTGAGCTTGTCGAACTGTTCAACAAAAACAGGTGGTTTTTGAACTTCGGCAGGTGTTACAGTGAGCTTGTCGAACTGTTCAATAAAAGCGGGTTGTTTTGGAATATCGGCGGGTTCAACAAACGCGGGTTGTTTTGGAATATCGGCAGATTCAACAAAAGCAGGTTGTTTTGAAATACCGGTAGGTATTTGTTCTGAAATAATTTGAGATTTTTTTGTTACATCCTGTGACTCAGAGTTAATTAAATGATATAACACTTTTCTATCTGTAATATATGCTGCTGTCAATTTAATTTGCTGGTCGTATTTTATATCGCCCTGATTGTGAAAACCTTTAGCCAATAAGAGATGAGCCGTTTGAAAATAAGGGTATTCTGCCAACAGAGATGTTATTTCACTAATACTTGTATTATCAAGCATTTCAGGATGGTTCAAGTATTCAATAAATTGTTCTCTGTTCATAGAAATTGTTACCAATTAATTAAGGCCTCGTTGAAAATATCTTCGGTCAACTGTGCAACTATATCCTGAATGAGCTCATCTTCAATGTCATTGATATTTTTATTGCTGTCGAAATTGGTATAAGCTGAAAATGTTTTTTCAAAGCTCTGGTTTTCAATTTTTGAGTTTGTAAAATTAACTCTGACGGAGATTGTAAGCCGTGTCATTGCCGCGGTTTCATTTCCTTGGACAGCAACCGGTTTTGTGTCATATCCGGTGATAGCGCCTTCAAGATTCATATCTCCATCGTCGTTTACAAGAAGCAGGCGGGTCTGAGAAATAAATTTGTTTTTTAAGGACTCGGTAAAAACCTGACTTAATGTTGGTTGCACAATCAATGCCTGATTCGGGAAATAATGAATAGAGATGGATTGTATTTCAGGAGGAATAGTAACACCAGTAAAAGAATATCTGACATTTCTGCAGGAAAAAGATAATAATGAGAGTATTAGAATAAGTTCGATAAGCTTATATTTCATCAGTGTAAAGTAAATTATTTATTTATTTTACAATAATTATTTTTCCAATTTTAATTTTTTGTGATCCTTCATACAAAGTATAAAAATAGATACCGTTAGGCATATTTCCAGTATTTATCCAAGCTCTGTTACTTTTGCCGGAAAGATAATAATTATCAACTTCAACACCTTGTAAGTTTCTAACTATTAACTTACCATCATAACCGCTTGCAAAAGAATATTCCAATTGCATGTTACCATCGTTCGGATTGGGAAATATATAAAAATAACTTTCGGGCGGTTTTACGGAAATATTTTTTTCAGACTCGTTATTAATAATGATGTCAGGATTTGAAATATCGCTATATCCTGCCTTCAGGTGCGCCGTTGTAAAACATTCAGAATATTTGATTGTAATAATATCAATATTATTACCATTCCATGCATAACCGGTGATATACACATTGTTGTTCTGGCTAACCACTATATCGTTGCCCTGGTTAATCCTGGTATTCGTAACATAATAATAGGTATCTGACCATTCCTGTATGCCATATGGAGAATATTTAACTGTAACTATTTCGCCCGATTTTAATGTTGCTGGCCATGACATACCGGTCACATACACATTTCCTTTATAGTCTATATCTATGGCATTGGCGACATCAATATAATTTGCACCGTAATAATAAGCGCTTGCCCATTGCTGAATACCGTCAACATCATATTTGATTGTTACGTAATCGTTATTGCATGTACCTGTAACATAAATGTTACCTAAGTCGTCGGAAGCAATATCATATGGATAATCTGTAATAGCGCTGCCATAACGTTTAATCCAGAGAATATTTCCTGACAGGTCGAATTTTACAGTAGCATAGTCATAACTTGCCGACATGCTTGCCCCTGTTACTATTATATTGCCCTTGTTATCAAGTGTCATAGCTTGTAGCATATCGTGAGAACCGTAATTGTATGTTCCTGTACAAATTTGCGAACCATCAGGAGCATATTTAATAAATTTGTAATCTGCATTTCCATTTATATTGTATGTTGTACCTGCAACAATAATATTACCAGCATTATCAACTTTAACAACAGAGCCAATATCGTTTGCATATCCGGAATCATATTCTTTTACCCATATTTGTTCACCGATATTGTTGTATTTTATAGTTAAAATATCCTTACCAATATTTATACCTATTGATGCTCCTGTAACATAAACATTTCCGTTACCATCAACAGCTATTGAATTTGCTATATCATAATTATCAATTGAGGCAGCTCCATTATATCGTGCTGTCCATTGTTCAACGCCTGAAATATTGTATTTAACAGTCAGGTAATCATAATCGCCATCGGAGTTCTGGCTCCAACCCGTAACATAACAATTACCGCCGTTGTCAACCACCATGTCGCTTACCCAATCAGAGCCTTCGCCTGCATATTTTATAGCCCACAATTGTTCGCCCGTGGGAGAATATTTAATAACCGCATAATCATATTCGGTAGCTAATGTTTTTGTAGTTCCTGCTACATAAATGTTTCCGTTCATATCAATAGCGGTACCGATATTATATAATGAATCGGTTTCGCTGTATGTTTTTACCCAGTAACGATTCACATCAGCAAGCGTAAGAACTATGTTGTCATCAAATTTCCATTCGGCAAGGGTTCTTAGTGGATTTGACTGTAATGTGAAACACTGCTCAGGCATAATATAGTAATAATCCGTATTATTGAGATTCTTTATATTAAAATAGTCGAATTTGAATCCACCTGATGAGTCGGTTACTGCAGGAGAGACATCAACGACGGGCTGCAAACTTTCATCGAGAAGCAACAATGTCAAACCTACTACAGGCATTCCGCCGCAATCCGGGTTTTCAATAACAGTTCCTTCAATGCTCAAATCTTTTGAAATTGCAGGTTCGAACGGCAGCAGGATACGTTCGGGATAGTCACGTATTCCGGCTTGTTCAAGCAGCAGTTGCGCCCCGATATAAGTATAAGGATTTCTTGATCCTGCTTCTATTTCAAGAAATGTCAGGTTACTGTTTACAACGCTTGTTAATGAATCAGGGTTTAGCCTGATTTCCGACAATATTTCCTGCAGGGTTATATATTGCAGTAATTGCACCTGCTGCATTTCAGGCAATTCCGTTATTAATGCTTCAAACTCGGTTAATGCCTGCGAAGCCATGTCGTATATTCCTATCCTGTCGTAATAAGAGATAAGCAGCATTTTCGAATAATAATCGTCTTCATTAGAAAGTAATGCAATAAGAGAGTCGCTATATTCCGGTAGTGTATCGTTTTGAAGGGTCAGGTCAATTGCTTCTTGGAGAAG
>JACQWN010000511.1 GCA_016209245.1 Bacteroidia bacterium | reverse complement strand
CGTACCCCGGAAACGATACGTACCCCGGAAACGATACGTACCCCGGAAACGATACGTACCCCGGAAACGATACGTACCCCGGAAACACAACATGCCCCGAATGCACCGGAACCGCCGAAAAAAACGTATTCCCTGCTGATCTAACATTCACAACGGACCCGACGAATATTACGAACGGAAAACAGATGATTCCAAATTGGACATCCGGTTCATTGGGCGTTATAATCAACCAATACAAACGGATTGTTACCATGAAATTGAAATGCGACCTTCAAATTGCCGGTTGGGGTTGGCAACCCGGGTATTACGACGAAATCATAAGAACCGACAAACGATTACAACAAATACGATCATATATCCGAAATAATCCCATCAATTGGTATGACGACCCAAACAACAAAACATAAAAAAATTTTTCCCAAAAAACCATTGCAATTAAAAAATAATGTATATTTGTAAAAATAAAATACTAAAAATTTGTTGCGTTAAGCTTTTATTTTTGTTTCTGAAATCTGGTAAATTTCAATGTAACTCAGAAATAATAAGCAGTACGCCGGAAACGGCGTGGTCTGTCTTATTTGAGTTACAGGTTTACCAGAACCCCAGAAACAAATAGGTTGCAGTTCCACGCTTTTTTATTTTATAATCTCCGCAATCGGGACTGTTGCGGAATAAAAACTAAATTTTATGAAAAATTTTACTATTCTCCTTTTGCTCTCTTTATTTGGATTGAGCGGATTTTCACAAGTAAACCTCGACAGCGGCCTTGTAGTAAAATATTATTTTAACGGCAATGCAAATGACGAAAGCGGAAATGATCATAACGGTACTGTTTATGGAGCAGCCTTAGTACCTGACCGCCTTGGTAATTCAAATCAAGCATACACTTTTGATGGAAGCAATGATTATATTGAAGCGGCAAATTCCAGCAGTTTAGATCTTAAACCCGGGAGTTTTACATTATCGGCATGGTGCAAATATACTGCAAACAACCCTGATAACGCTATAGTTTCAAAACATTACTGGGGTCAAGGTAATGGCGATTACATTTTAGAAAGTTTTGAAAATAAACTCACTTTCTTCTTACAACAAACCGATACAATTACATTTACGGGCAGGGTAAAAACCGACGAAACTTATAATGACGGATTGTGGCATTTAATAATTGGTGTATATAACGACAGTACACAATATCTTTACGTGGATGGTGTTCTGAAAAAGACAAAAAGTAATGTGGTTTATGAAGATACAAATGATGCAAATATTAGGATTGGAAGCGTAACAGGAGGTGCCTTTTTTAATGGTTCTATTGACGACATCCGCATTTACAACCGCGCCCTCTCGCAGATCGAAATTACAGCATTATACAAAGAAAATGTGGTTACTCCCCCAACCGCCCAATCCTCCACCCGCTGCGGCTCCGGCACTATTACCCTCACTGCCTCCGGCGCAGACAGCACAGAAACCTACAAATGCTTTGCTACCGCTACCGATACTACTGTACTTGGTACAGACGCTAATTTCATTACTCAGGTTTTAGCACAAACAGATACATTTTATGTGGCATTAGATAGCGCCGGGTATTTGAGCGCAAGGGTGGCTGCGGTAGCAACAATAAAATCTTTGCCTGCTGATATAGGACAGGTCAGTATAGGAATTATTATAATAAATGAAAATTTTAGTGATAGTTCTTCCTTGAATAATTGGGTAATTACTACACAAGGTAATGGCGGGACAGCGACGATTGTCAATGACAGTTTGGTTTTACATTCTAATGGGGGTTCTAATGGTTTTTCCGGTGTGTCGGATATTATTTTTGCAAAAGCAAATTATGTAAATATACCGAGTGATTTTACAAACAAAGTAATTGAATTTAATATTAACGAGATAGCACGGCAAAACACTGGCGGATACAATGAATGGATTCGTTTTGGATTTCAATTATACAATAATGACCAATATGATGGTAATAGTCTATGGTTTGATATTTTTGGGAACTGGGATAAAAATAATTATTCAGGTTCTCCGTTTCAATCGCATAAAATTGTGATCAAACAATATATTAATAATATTCCAACAGTACTTTTCACTGACTCGTTAAATTTGAGTTCTTATTATAATTGCAGGGTGAAATTTATAAATAGTGATGGTCACTGGTCGGTTATTTTCAATAAAGGAGGAATCAATGATACGATTTCGTCAGGTTTAAATATTACTTCGAGTCTGACACTACGTTTTTGGAATGCCAGCGGTGATGGTGGTTATACATATCAAAACGGTTCGGGTACATTTTCAATAGACAATTTTATTATTAAGGAGGTATCTCCCCTTTCAGTTTCTCTCAGCAGCGACACCTTGATGTGCAGGAACTGACGCCCAGCTATCAATTCAAAACTCACAAGCCAGCGTCAGCTATCAGTTAATCGTTAATAGTTCATCGTATGGAACAGCGCAGGTAGGTAATGGCGACACTCTTAACTTCATTATTGGAAATTCGGTGTTGGATATTGGAAATTCAAACATCACAAT
>JACQWN010000510.1 GCA_016209245.1 Bacteroidia bacterium | reverse complement strand
TATCACTTTTATCATGGTCCAGATAAATATTTCCAATATTACTGTATGTTGAAGCAAGCTCTTTATTCTTCTCTCCTAATTTTTCTTTTATTGTAGCGCTTTGTAAAAAGCAATTCAGGGCAATATTGTATTTTCCAAGCTCCATATAAATCTCACCGATGTTATTGTAAGAGTTTGAAATCCCATGCTGGTCTCCGAGCTTTTCATTAAGCTCAAGACTTTTAGTATTATATTCTATTGCTTTGTCCAGATTATCCTGGCTGTAATATATCAAGCTGATATTATTAAGTACAGAGGCGATTCCGGATTCATAATTAACCGCCTCGTATTTATCACGGCTTTTAAGAAAATATTCCAATGCTTGTTCATAATTGGCCTGAAGATAATATATAGTTCCAATACTATTATAAGCTTTGCCTTGAGATGCGGGGTTCCTGATTTTTTCAAATATTTCGGCGGCTTTGAAATAATTTTCAAGCGCCTGTGGATAGTTACTGTGATGCAGGTGTACCGAGCCAATGGTATAATATGCATTACCAGTGCCAATAAAATATTGTGCCTTCAAGCTTAAAATTCGGGCTTCATATGCATAATATATCGCCTTTTCCGGCATATCTGCAATACAGGCTTCCGATAAGGTAAGTAACATCTGTACTTTGATTGTGTCATTGCGGGTGGTATTCAATTGTTCAAGAAGAGAATCAATAACAGATTGACTGGCTTTATTGTAATTGAAAATAAAACATAGAATAAACACTAAAGAAAATTTTTTTATCAGTCCCTGATTCATAAGACGATAAATTTTTGTAAACCCAACACGGATGAGCCTGCGATATTCAATGGAGCAGGCACAACCAAAAAAGGTAACTATTCACGCAGTGATCCTGAACAGCAAAAATAATTAATAATTCGTATCAAGAGACATTGTCAAGTTTCATCTCGCACTGTGCGGAATTTATGAAAACTTGGTTTATTATTAATGGCAAATTTATAATTTTATTTTTAAAATCAGAAGGATTTTGTTTAAAAATTTCTGGTTTCAATTCAAAATTTATCAAAGAACTTTCTTTTATTTGTTTACGATTGTGTAAATTTGTCAAAAACATCAACAACGTAATGAAACTATTCACTTAACAAAACGATGTACATTGGATAAAAGCAATGATTCATATCTTTCAATGCTGGTGCAATCGCTTCCCGATAATCCCGGAGTATATCAATTTTTCGATACCGATGGAAAAATATTATACATAGGCAAAGCCAAAAATCTGAAAAAAAGAGTAACTTCCTATTTTAAAAAAATGCCTAATTCGGTCAAAACAAGCATTATGGCAGCAAAAATTGCCGATATAAAGCATATAATCGTTGACTCTGAAACCGATGCTCTGTTGCTTGAAAATAATCTTATAAAAAAATATCAGCCAAGATACAATGTATTACTTAAAGATGATAAATCGTTCCCATGGATATGTATTAAAAACGAAAGGTTTCCAAGAGTATTCAGTACAAGAAAAATTTTTAAAGACGGTTCAGCATACTTCGGGCCTTATACTTCAGCTTATATGGTCAGGTCTATGCTTGAGCTAATCCGGCAGCTTTTCCCGTTAAGGACATGCAATTATGCTCTTTCAGACGAAAACATTTCAAAGAAAAATTTCAAAATTTGTTTAGAATATCATATTAAAAATTGTAATGCTCCTTGTGCCGGGCTTCAAACCAAGGAAGAGTACGACAAAAATATTCACGGTATTAAAAATATATTAAAAGGGAATATTCAATCGGTTATAACATATCTTAAAGAAAAGATGCTCTATTTCGCTTCCGAACAGAAATTCGAGGAAGCACAAAATATTAAAGAAAACCTGGAAGTGATTGAACATTACAGAAGCAAATCAATAATCGTAAACCCTTCAATACATAATGTGGATGTATTTTCAATAACTGATGATGAACAAAATGCTTACGTAAATTTCATGAAGATTGTTGATGGTGCGGTCATTCAGATGTACACCGCAGAAATAAAAAAGAAACTTGAGGAATCGCCGGATGAATTACTTATTTATGCTATTACCGATATACGTGAACGGCTGATTAGCGTTTCCAAAGAGATAATCGTACCGTTCAACATTGATTATACTTTACCGGGTGTGACTTTCACTGTTCCTCAAATCGGTGATAAATTGAAGCTTCTGGAGCTTTCGCAAAGGAATGTGAAATACTATATGCTTGAAAAACATAAGCAGCAGGCAAGCGCTCACCCGCAGCAACATATCAGACGTATTTTAGAAACTATAAAAAAAGACCTTTACTTGCCCGAATTGCCTGTACATATTGAATGTTTCGACTGTTCAAATATTCTGGGCAGTTATCCTGTAGCTTCCTGTGTTGTTTTTAAAAATATCAAGCCGAGCAAAAGTAACTACCGGAAATACAATATCAAAACCGTTGAAGGGCCTGATGACTTTGCTTCGATGGAAGAGATTGTTTTCCGCCGGTATAAAAGGTCGCTTGAAGAACAGCAGTCGCTGCCACAATTGATAGTAATTGATGGAGGTAAAGGACAATTAAATGCAGGTGTCAGGAGTCTTGAAAAACTTGAATTAAGGGGAAAAATTGCTATAATAGGCATTGCAAAGCGGCTTGAAGAAATTTACTTCCCCGGCGATTCTGTCCCCATTTATTTAGATAAAAATTCCGAAACCCTCAAAATCATTCAGCAATTACGAAATGAAGCACATCGTTTCGGAATAAAATTTCACCGTGAAAAACGAACAAAAGGATTTGTAACATCGGAATTAGATAATATTCCGGGTATAGGACCAAAAACAAAGGAATTATTGCTTAAAGAGTTTAAATCGGTAGCCCGGATAAAAAAGACAGAAATAACTGAACTTGAAAAAATAATCGGAAAAAGTAAAGCAAGTATTATTTTTACACAATTATTAATCAAATGTCCCATAAAATTTTAATAGGAAAATTTTTGTTTATTAAATTACTTATATCAATTTCAATATTTGCATCAGATATTGACAGCCATAACGTGTTATTACAAAAATGTGATTCTGGCGATAGCTTTGAAATATTAAATAAAATCGCTGCAAGTTATATTCATAATGACATCACTACTATAACAGGTAACCGCAAAGGAATAGCAGATGCATTAGGTAATATCGCCGTAATATATAAAGCATGGGGCGAATATGAAAAAGCCCTGAACCACCTGCAGATTTCCCTGGATATTTTACAAATGCTTAATGATAAAAATGGCATTGCCGGAGCATATAACAATATAGGAAGCATATACAAAAACCGCGGAAATTACAGTAAAGCACAAATTTATTATATGAAAGCCCTGAATATTTATGAAAAAAACCAAAATTTTGCAGGGAGTGCCAGTACACTTAATAAAATCGGTATCTTATATAAGGAATTACGGCTCCTAATAAAGGATAAAGCATTGAAAGAAAGCGAATTATATAAACAGAGATTTATTAGAAATTCTTTATTTGCCGGGACAATTTTGCTTCTTCTTCTTCTTCTTCTTCTTCTTCTTTTTCTTTTATATAACCGGAACCGGATAAAACAAAAGGCCAACCTTCAGCTTTCGATTCAAAAAGCTCAAATTCAGAATCAAAAGGAAGAAATTGAATCGCACCGGGATGAAATTCTTACCAAGAATAAAGAAATAATGAAAATCAACAAAGAATTAAAACAACAACAAACAGACCTGGAGAAAGCATTCAAAAAATCAGCACAGCAGCAGTTAAAACTGCTGATTGCTTTTGAAAAAATCAGCAGCCATCAAAAAGAAATCAACGAGAGCATACAATATGCCCATAAAATACAAATGGCGGTTATGCCGCCTGAGGATTATTTAAATAGTATAATAGATAATTATTTCATTTTATTTAAACCAAGGGATATTGTATCGGGTGATTTTTATTGGGCAAGAGAAATAATTTTTAGTCAGGGTGTCACTCCGAGTGACGCCCTGACTAAAATATTGGTCATTGCCGCTGCCGATTGCACCGGACATGGCGTTCCAGGTGCATTTATGAGCATGCTCGGCATTTCATATCTGAACGAAATAGCAAACACTTTAGTTAGTCAGGGTGTGACTCAAAGTCAAGGAGCGATTCAAAGTGCAACTCAAAGTCACGCCCTGACTAATAACGACTGTTTACTTGCATCTGAAATATTAAACCGGTTAAGAGATAAAATTATTTCAACATTGCATCAATCAGGCAAAGCCGAAGAAGCTGACGACGGCATGGATATCGCTTTATGTATTTTTGAACCTTCAACATTAAAATTGCAATTTGCCGGCGCACATAACCCTTTATATCTAATACTTAGTGATGCCGAGCATCGCTATGTATTTGAAGAAATAAAAGGGGATAATATGCCCATCAGCAAATTATTTTCAATGCGGCCAAAACCCTTTACCGATCATAATTTACAGTTATCGAAAAATGACAGGTTTTATATATTTTCGGATGGTTATGCCAACCAATTCGGCGGACCCGAAGGAAAAAAATTCAAATATCAGCAACTGAAACAACTACTTATCAGTTCAGCACATTTAACAATGAAAGAACAAAAGGATATTCTCGACAAAGCTATTGAGGATTGGATAGGATATAAAGATCAATATACAGGGCAGGTATATAATCAATTGGATGATATTTTGATTATTGGTGTAAAAGTATAATTTTTGTTACTATTTAGGTCAATGTTATTTCATACAAATTATTCCATCGAAGTACGAATTTTTTACGAAAATACGAATTCGCTGGCCATTTCGTAATTCGTAAGTTCGTACATTTTTCGTACTTCGGTGGGATAATAATGCCCCTACCTAAATAGTTACTAATTTTTTATGAAAAATACAAAAGTTCAAATATTAATACTATTTATAATAATTTGTGTAACAATAATTTATCTGTTTTGGTACTATAAATATTCCTCCGATTATCCAGTTGAAATTAAAGCCGACACACTCATTAATACTGAAATTAAAATGAATGAATATGGTTTTCCGGCCGATTCATTCTATTTTATTTATGGAACGGTAGCCAAAAATGAAAACCTTGCTGAAATTTTACTGAAATATAATGTTGAATACTCATTAATCGAGCAGATTTCAAAAAAATGGAAGCATGTATTTGATGTAAGAAAATTACGCACAGGAAATAAGTATTCAATTTTTTGCAGTTCCGATACTGTTCAAAAGCTTATATATTTTATTTATGAAACCGGCCCGATAGAATACATTTTATTTGATTTTTCCGATTCATTAAATATAACACGGCAAAGCAGAAATGTAATTAGTTTCCGGAAAACTGTTTATGGAAGCATTGAATCTTCGTTATGGAATGCGATAATAAAAAATCGCATTAATCCTATGCTTGCTTTGTTTCTTGAAGATATCTACTGCTGGGAAATTGATTTTTTTGAATTACAAAAGAATGATTGTTTCAAAGTAATTTACGAAGAGCAGTTTATTGACACTATTTCGGCCGGTATTAAAAAAATATATGGTGCATGGTTTCGTCATAATGGGAATGAATATTATGCAATTCCATTTGTACAAGATAGTATTGAAAGCTATTTCGACACCTCGGGATTTAGCCTGCGTAAGGCATTTTTAAAAGCTCCATTACGTTATTCAAGGATTAGCTCACGTTTTTCTCATAGCCGGTTACATCCTGTACTAAAAATCAGAAGGCCGCATCATGGAGTTGATTATGCTGCACCGGCAGGAACTCCGGTAATGAGCATTGGTGACGGAAAGGTAATTCAGGCAGGATGGAGCGGGGGAGCGGGCAGGCTCGTTAAAATAAAACATAATTCTTTATATACATCTGTTTATATGCATTTATCAAAGTTCGGTAAAAACATAAAACCCGGAGTCAATGTCAGGCAAGGTGATATTATCGGTTATGTCGGAAGCTCAGGTTTGTCAACAGGTCCTCATCTCGATTTCAGAATGTTTAAAGACGGAAAAGCGGTTGATCCTACCACAATAAAATCCCCGCCTTCTGAACCCGTTAAAAAAGATAAACAAGCAGAGTTTGAAACGATTAATAAAAGGATTATTGAGGAATTGGGGTTATAAAAAATTAAGTAACCGTTAATGAATCAGTTTAATAAGCGGCTTACCAGCCGCAATCACGCATTTGGCAAACTTTATAATTTTAAAAACTTTCAACATTTCGAGTAACTCAATGCAACGCTTTACAAACTTTTTATTATATTTGCAATTTAAAAATGAATTAATTGATAATTATTTATGGAAACTATTGTTATTGATATTAATTCTAAAGAAGATAAAAGAATTTTTACTTCTTTAGCTAAACGGCTTCAACTCAAGGCACGAATACTGACACCAGATGAAAAAGAAGACATTGGTTTGGCTTTTGCAATTGATGAAGGAAGAAAATCCGGTTATGTAGATGAAAAAATAGTAATGGACACTCTTGGCAATCTAAAACATAAATAAAATGCAGGTAAAATACACTGTATTATTCAATAAAGATGTGTCCGGTATTCGTAGTGCCAAACTTGTACAGTCAATAGAAGATGTTATTGATAATGTAAAACAAGCAGTAACAACAATGGAAATTAAAAACTTGAAAAAACTAAAGGGATATAAAAACCACTATCGAATCAGAATTGGCGATTACAGAATAGGATTATTCATTGAAAATAATATAGTAGAGTTTTCCCGCTTTCTCCACCGAAAAAACATTTATAAATATTTTCCATAAAAAATCCTTGCATATATTAAACCTAAATTAACACCTAATTGTTAATAACTATGTAAAAAAAATTTTTTTAATTACTTGAAATTAAGTATTTTTGTGTCCAAAATATAGTTATTAACTTATAGTACTATGGCATACATTGTTAAGCAACCAATCAAGG
>JACQWN010000085.1:8249-9193 GCA_016209245.1 Bacteroidia bacterium | reverse complement strand
AAACAGGAAATCAGCGAATTCGTCGAAAGGAGCGGCAAAGAGATCCAGAAGAAACAACGGCGCAGACGTGTGATTGCAATTGCAACGGTGTGCTTTCTGCTGGCAATATTTGCAGTATTTACTTTCTGGGCAATGGGAGAAAAATATAAAGCTGATATGGCCAGCGCTAAACAGCTTGAAGCGCTTCTAAATATGAACCGGAGCCTTGAAAAAATTAAACAGAACCAGGAACAAAGAGCGTTAGAATTATACGGAAAATTTGAAATAGCATACATATCTAATCCTTACCGAATAAAGGAATTGTGGGAAAAAGCAAAAACGATCAGGGAAGCCTCCGGTGACCTGAATAATTTTATTTCGAATCTGGAATTTGAAATGATCGCCATTTCTGAAAATATTCCGGTTGATTCTGCTAAAAATGTTTTGACTGAAGAAATAAGATCAAAAGATGATACAAATAGTCCTGAAGAGATACTGTTCAACAAACCGGAAGATAGCCTCGAAACGAATGTGGCGATATTGAAAAGCAAGATCAGGAAGTTTAGAAATACGGTTTTTAGCAGTGTTGATAAAAAAGACTGGGATAAAATAAACTTTACGATAGAGACCGGACAGCCCATTGTTGACGCCAATGGTGATTCCTTGACCTGGGAGCTTGCCAATTTCAATGAAGCTATCCTGATCGGCGCTATTACCAATCTGAATAACTTGATGGTTGAAATCCGTTATATAGAACAGGATATTATCAAATATCTTTATAATATGGTGTCTGTCCCTGATTTCCATTTTGATATGATTGAAACTATGGTGATACCCAAAAGTAATTATGTATTACAGGGGGATAAATATGAAGCTGAAATAATGCTCCTCGCATATAGTACAAAACAAAATATGGAAGCGTATATTTTTGTGGGAAAAGATACTTTATTGGAAGATGATTACAA
>JACQWN010000085.1:0-8244 GCA_016209245.1 Bacteroidia bacterium | reverse complement strand
TGATTACAATGCGAATAGACAAGACCCTATTGTGAGTAAAAACGGGAGAATCCGGTTTGCGATACCGGCTACCGGCGTCGGTTTAATAAAATATGCCGGCTATATTGCAATCAAGAGAATTAATGGAGAAACAGGACAATATCCGTTCCATCAGGAATACCGGGTAGCGCCGCCAATGGCTGTTGTATCCCCTGCAAAGTTGAATGTTTTGTACAGAGGTATTGATAATCCCGTCTCAATTGCTGCCGCTGGTGTTTCGGCTGAAGATATTGTTGCATCTATATCAAATGGGACACTTGCTTCACAGGGTGGTGGAAATTTTATTGCCCGTCCCGGAGCAGGTGATAAATCTTCCATCTCTGTTTCTACAAAAATGGGAGGAACTTCCAGAACAATGGAGCCACCTTGGGAATTTAGAGTCAAAGATGTTCCTGATCCGATTGCAAAACTTGCTGGATTACGTGGTGGAACAATAACAAAAAATAAGTTGCTGAAAACAAAAGGAATTATCGCTGAATTAAAAAACTTTGTTTTTGATTTATCCTTTCAAATTATCGGTTTTACGCTTATGACAGAGTCGTCTCCCGGCACATATACAGAAAAAAATACAGAAAGTGGTGATTTTTCAAAAGAACAGAAAAAGCTAATCTCTGAAACTAAGGTCGGGCAGTATATTTTTATTAAGGATATTCGGGTCAAAGGGCCTGACGGGAAAATGCGTATCATAAATGATATGATTTTTAAAATCGTTGAATAACTAAAATAATCTTATCCAAAATATTGATAAAGACATGATCAAAGGCGTCACCCACCCCGACTTCGCAAAAGTCCGCCAACTTCTTCACGCCGATAAAGACACTGTCCGATGACCGTATCTTACGACCCGCAATGTCATCTAACCAAAGGCGCTGCATTACGCACAGGCAGACGCCCCGCTCTGACCCGCAAGGTCATCTATCCAAAGGCGGTGCTGTTTATGACCCGCAAGGTCACCTAACCAAAGGCGGTATGACCCGCAAGGTCACCTAACTAAAAGTGGTATCTTTAGAAACGGCAGTGACGTTGAATATGATGACCTTGCGGGTCAGGACAACAGGCAGACGCCCCGCTCTGACCAGCAAGGTCACCTCACCAAAGGCAATGCCCTTAGAAAAGGCAGTGACTCCGAATACGGTGACCTTGCGGGTCAGTTAGGCAGGAGCGCTGATTAAGGCGACCCTTCGACACCGCTCAGGACAAGCCCTGCGGGTCGGCGTATTTCGGTGAAGTAAAATATATTTTTTTTGAAAGATATACATTTTTTATTACCTTTGTCGTAATAAAATATTTATCAAATGTATAAAAGAATAACAATTAATCCACAACAGATGAATGGCGAACCATGTATCAGAGGCTTACGAATACCGGTCGCAACAATTCTGATATTGATGTCTCAGTGCCATACTATCGAAGAAATTCTGGCATTTTACCCGGACCTGGAACGGGATGATATTTTGGAAGCCTTAAATTTTGCTGCACATACAGTCACTGAAAGGGAAATTCCATTATTAAAATCCGCATGAAATTTCTAGTTGACAATGCCATTTCTCCGGTTGTTTCAGAAAAATTGAAAGAAGCAGGGCATGATTCTATCCATGTCAGGGATATAGGACTGCAAAAAGCCGACGATAAAACCATGTCCCGTCTGTATCAATCATGGTTATAAGATTATCCCAGTCTTGCCCTCCACCGTAACGAAGTATATTTCAGTTCTCCTCCGCTCGCCTTTTTCGCTCTGTTTCCAGTTCTTCAGGCTCCCAAACATCATTTTTATTATTGCAGTATTCTACCTGAAAACAACCGGGACAATCGCCTCCGCACCCATCCAAATGGGTTGTCCAGCCTTCAGGTAAAATATCATTGACGCTCTTTAGAAAATCTGTGACCAAGTAATTATAAGCGTCAGCAAGCGGAATTTTTTCGGAAAAATCGCAGAAGTAGCTATGTTCTGCCAACAAGTCAACCAACAATCCAAATTTAGAAGCCAGTTCATCTTTCGTCAGTTTATCGGCCAATGGAAAATCATTCGGATTAACCCCAAGTATCTCGCACCCGGGTTTTCGCTCAACATTCTCAATAGCCATAATGTTTTTCAGAAATTGATTTTTAATCTCCGGATCAACTTTTGAAACCTCATGATATTCTCCCTGATTCAGAATAATCTGGGATTTCATTAACAGATTTTCCAACTCAATCTTTTCTTTTTCAATAAATTCATCGTTCATATCCATAATAATTTAATTTTAATAAATAGGTATGTTATGCAGGCGATATGGTAATGTAGCCGATATGCATACTCTGTTTAATTCGTTTCACAATTAAATTGGCGGGCAAAACTATATAAAAAATTTGGTAATCGTTCACGGTTACAAAAATAAATTATATTTCAACTCCAACCCCTTAAAAAGGGGCTATAACAGGGCTGTGGAAAATTCTATACTTATAATATTTATCAACAGATATTGTAAAGTTGTTCAATATTGTATAAATCAAGCAGCAATATATAATAACAGTATTCAAGAATGCTGACGGACTACAAAATGTTTCGACTCAGTTATTGCCCCTTTTTAAGGGGTTGGGGTTATTAAAAAAAATGAAATTCCCCTCAATTGTTACACACTCAAATAATATTTAGCCATTATTCGTTTTTTCTTATCTTTGTTCGCTGAACAATAAAATATACATAGAAAATTTATTTTACCATGTCTGAAAAAATTCAAAATTTAGAATCCCAATGAAAAACAGAAAAAAACCCGTGAAAAAAAACGGATATTCTTAATGACCTTGCATGGGAGCTGCGGTACAGAGATGCAAGACAAGCATTGGAATATAGCAGAGAAGCATACCGGTTATCAAAAGGAATTTCTTATATAAAAGGGGAAAAATATGCTCAGCTTAATACCTCTGTCTGCAATTTCCTGCTATCCGCAGAAGATAATATCCTTGAAAATTTAATTGACTCCTTAAAATACTTTGAAACAATTGATGATAAAGCTGGCCGGGTAAAAGCTATGTTATTTACAGGTAATGTTTATGACAGTTATGGTGATTATGAAAATGGCATCCAATATTGTCAGAATAGTTTAAAGCTTGCCGAAGAGATTGGTTATAAAGAAGGTCAGGGTGATGCTTTAAGTGTGCTCGGTCTTATTTATAGCCGGTTAAGTGATTATAAAAGTGCTGTAATTTTTTATGAAAAAAGTTTAAAAATAAGACAGGAATTAAACGACCTTCCTGCAGTATCATCCTGTTATAATTTAATTGCACGTGCCAATACTTTGAATAAAAATTATCCTGCAGCTCTTGAATTTTATGATAAAAGCAAGCAACTAAGAGAAAAAATAAATGATTATAAGGCATTACCATGGACTTATATTGGTATTGCCAGCACTTATGAAAAAACTGAGGACTATGCAAAATCAGTGGAATATTATTCAAAAGGTCTTGAATTAAATAAAAAAACTGCAGATAAACGATGCGATTTACATTGTTTTCTCGGTTTGGGCAGGGTATATACAAAGCTGATAAACAAAGATAAGAGCTTTGAAAATTTGCTTAATGCATTAAAAACAGCAAAATCGTTAAATGCAAAATCGCTGCTTTATGAAACACATCTAGCTTTTGCCGAGTATTATGAAATGACTGGAATTACTTACAAGGCAATGGAACATTATAAGCATCATCAGAAAATTAAAGAAGAGGTGCTTAATGAAAATATCCAGAATAAATTAAAACATCAGCAGATAACATTTGAGATTGAACATACAAGGAAAATTGCTGAAATTTTTCTTTTAAAAAAGTTTGAGCTCAAGGAAGCTTATGGAAAAATTAAAGATGTACACAAGCAGGTTGTAGACAGCATACGATATGCGAAGCGTATACAGGAAGCTATTCTGCCGTCAGAATCTATGCTTAAAGAGCTTCTTCCGGAAAGTTTTATTTTATACAAGCCTAAAGATGTTGTAAGCGGAGATTTTTATTTTATTGAAAAAATTGATGATAATATAATATTTGCAGCGGCAGATTGTACCGGGCATGGTGTACCGGGTGCTTTCATGTCGGTGCTTGGATTCAGATACCTGGAACAGGCGATAAAAGAAAACCGTCTTACAAAACCATCAGAAATATTACAATTTCTTGATGAAGGAATATGTAAAAGTTTACGATATAATTTGAATGACGGAATAGATATTGCTATTATTACATTAGATAAAAGAACTGACATTCTGCAATATTCCGGAGCATATAATCCTGTTTATTTAATCCGTGCTTGTGCAATGCAAAAGAACGAATTAATAGAAATAAAAGCAGACCGTTTTTCTATTGGCAAGAATGTGGTTGAAGTGCCTAAAACTTTTACTAATAATGAATTTCAGCTTCAGAAAGGTGATATAATCTATATGTTTTCCGATGGTTACAAAGACCAATTCGGCGGACATGAAAACAAAAAATTCAAGATAAGCCAATTTAAAGAATTGCTTCTGGCAAACTGCCGGAAACCTATGCTGAAACAATGTGAAATATATGATAAAACATTTGAAGAATGGAAAGGTAGCAATGATCAGACTGATGATGTGCTGGTAACTGGTGTAAAGATTATATGAAAATAATATGCACGACATTTTAAAAGGAATGGATATTAATATGGTCGAATTTTCATGGGAAAACAAGTTCCACATTCTGAAACATTTTACCTTGGTTGATTGTCATTTTAGAGAACTCGTGGTTACAAAGTCAAAAAAGCAATAAGTTGATTAGGATAATTCCCGGAAAACCAACGCCAACATGGACTATGAATGTTATTCTATTACGAAAAGATGGAAAAATATTTATTCCCACGATTTTTCCAGGATTATCTGCACCTCCTTTGCCCGATGAAGTAGCACAATCACCGAACGAATATTCAACGAATAAATCTTTTTGGGATAAACATGTTTTTGTCGTCGAACAGTGAAAATTTTTTAATTTGTTCTTATATGGAAAAAAATCCACAATTTTCTTATATTTGTCAAAAAAAAAATTTTATAAATCAAATTTTACTATGGATACTTTAGAAAAGATTAAAGTCCTTTTAACAAGTATGAAACATTCTGAAAAGATTCAGCTTCTGCAATGGATAGTTTCTGATATTAGCGATAGCTTTCCTAATATTGAAAGTAATGAAAATATTTGCGGTGGTGAACCTTGCATAGTCCGGACAAGAATCCCGGTATGGATATTAGTACAAGCAAGACGTTTAGGCGCTAGTGAAGCAGATATATTAAAATGCTATCCATCTTTACGTTCTGATGATTTAGTCAGCGCATGGAATTACTGCCGGTCACATAAAAATGAAATATACAAACAAATCCGTGAAAACGAAAAAGCTTAAATTATTCCGTATAAATCGCCCTTCTGATTAATAATAATTCATGAATTTTAAAATAAATATAAGACTAATGTGGGTTAATATGTCAAAATATATTCTATCAATTATTATCCTTTTTGCTTTTTGGAATAGCACCTATTCCCAGAAAGTGCTGAAAACATGGTATTTTATCTCGTTAAAGGGAGCAATCCCGGTTATTATCTTTCGGCGAAAGCGGGTGTAAATTTTAAAAGTTCGATAAGTCTTGCATTTGAATTTCTTGCATCCCAAATGCAGCAAAGTTATGATATTACAGCAGGGAACTTGCAATATCATAAAAATCTGAAAATGCAATCGCTTGAAAAAATAATTTTATTAAGGGGATGCGGAACAAAAGGCGGATACCTGGAGGCCGGTTTGCGTTTAATATCATTTCTCAATGTATCGGAAACAAATAGTACTAATGTATCACAAACAATTATTCGCGATGATTTCAATAATAATTGTTTTGGTATCTTAGGCGGTTTCGGGGGTCCGATATATTTTCATAAAAAATATGATTTTAATTTCGGAATACGGGTTTCATACACAATAGCAAGCATTCTGAAAGATGGAATTTATCCAATTCATGATGATATTTATCATATTCCTTACTCAAGCGATGCAACTACTAATCCGCTGATTGTTTATTTAACATTAGGTTTTGATTGGCATTTTCAATGGGCTACTGAAACTCCCAAGTTTTAATTACACTGCCAACGGGATAAATTTTCCGCATTTTAAAGTACATGACGCTCAATTGTCTTACAGACGAATTGAGGTCGCTGACTTTCGTTCGTCCACAGGACAACGAAACGTCATATTTCTTATTTGCGGAAATTCCTCTGTAAATCTTAATTTTCATCTCGTATGGTGTGTGTCTAAAGATTCATGTTACTTTATCCCGTTTTAAGTATAGTATTACAGAAGGATTTTCTTTAACTTATCAATACAGAAATCAATTTCGTTCACATTGTTGAACTTGCTGAATGAAAACCTTACAATCTGCCGGTTTTGAGCAGCTTTAATTGCATCCAGTACATGTGAGCGTGATTCAGCGCCGGATGTGCAGGCGCTTCCGCCTGATGCAGCTATTCCTTCAATATCAAGCTTTGTAAGAAGCATCTCCGCCTTGGAATTTTCAGGAAACTGAACGCTTAAGATCGTATATAAACCATCTTCAGCGCTATCACCTATAAAATTGACACCCGGAAAATTATCCTGAAGCCGTTTGAGCATATATTTTTTAAGCTCCGATATTTTTTTCCGGCTTTGTTCCATTTCTTTATAACCAACCTCAATGGCTTTATACATGCCGATTATACCATGAAGATTTTCAGTACCTGCACGCATATTGCGCTCCTGCCCTCCCCCATGAATCAGCGGATGAATTTTGACTTTATCGAGATTTATATATAAGAAACCAACACCTTTGGGTCCATGAAATTTATGAGCCGAGCTGCTGGCAAAATCAACACCTGCTTTTTTCAAATCAATATCATAGCGGGTTATCGTCTGCACCATATCGGAATGAAAAACAGCGTTGTACTTTACGCATATTTTGCTGATTTCTTCGATAGGAAGTAAGTTTGATAATTCATTGTTTGCATGCATCAGGCAAACAAGGGAATGTTGCTTTTGCTGAAGCAGTTTCTCAAGCTGTTCAAGTTTAATATGGCCTTTATGGTCAACATCCAACAAATCCAGAGTGATAAGTTCTGAATTTTTGAAATGCTCAAGAGTATGAAGCACGGCATGATGCTCAATAGGAAAAGTTATAGCATGATGTATGCCTAAATCATGAATGCACCCATAGATTACAGTATTGTTCGCCTCTGTTCCTCCGGAAGTGAAAAATATTTCAGCCGGTGAAACATTAAGCAATTCAGCAATAGAGCTTCTGGTTTTTTCAATCACAACCCTTGCTTCACGTCCATAATGATGAACGGATGAAGGATTTCCAAAATTTGTTTTCAGCGATTCGTGCATTACCCGGATTACCTCCGGATCTAAAGGCGTGCTTGCAGTATTATCGAAATAAATTCTCATACCAAACTTGTTTATTTAGGAATATAATATATTTCCCTTGTATGTGTGTCATTGGATTCTGTATATAAATACTGTAGCCAAAGGTCTTTTTCTTTCAATTTTAGGATAGTCGGTTTCTCCTCATCAGCAGTCCCTTTATCGAAGATAATCAATTCTTTTTTTTCATCAAATTCCCAAGTACCCGTATATGTAGTACCAGAACTAATCTTAGAATAAGTACCATCTTTTTTTATCTCTATTTCATAATCGGAAGGTAAATAGTTTGGATATTCAGCACTATCAATATAGATCTTATCAATTTTCCAAATATTAACAACGCGTTCTTTTTTCGATCTTAAGCTGATTACAGGTCCTTCTTCGTACTTGTTACATCCTGCGATAATCATTACAATCGGAATGACAGCAATGAACAATGCCAGGGATTGAAAGCGTGTATGGACGAAGTCCGTACACGCTTTCAATCCCAATAATATTATTATTGCTGTCATTCCGAACGTAGTGAGGAATCTGTTAATTAAGCGATTTAAGATTAGCAACTGCTTCGGGAACATATTTATGCACAAATGCTACAGTTTGACATTTTTCCAGTTCAGTACAGTTTCCGCAAGTCTGAAATCTCTTTGATTTTGCACAATTTCTAATTTGGCATTCATTCCAATGCCCTATTTTAGATCCTTGTTCCCTACAACCTGTACAATTTATCATTTCCGGAGTTATATCAGGCGAATTGTACTCAATTTTCCATTTTTCCGCAGTTTTAATACGTAAAT
>JACQWN010000084.1 GCA_016209245.1 Bacteroidia bacterium | reverse complement strand
TAAGTTGTCATTTGCAAATGTACAAATTATTATTACATCTTGCTTAAAAATTTTATTAATTTGCATTTTTATTATTTTTGTTACATGAAAAATAAGTACTTCATCTTTACTGCTTTTTTTCTCTTCTGCATTTTTTTTTCATCGGCTCAGAATACTATTGGATATTCAGAAGCGATAGAACAATTAAGCAGAAAAAAAGAAGTTTACTTTAAAGCTGAAATCAATGATTCAGAACAGCTCTCTTTTCTTACAAAAATTATCTCCATTGATAATGTAAAATATAATAAACAAATAAGTGTTTATGGATATGCCAATTCATTTGAATTTCAAAAATTTTTAAAACTAAATATTCCACATCAGATACTTGAACATCCCGGGGATAAAATCAAAGCTCCTAAAATGTATCCATTAGGCACAAGGAGCATAAAAGAATGGGATGCTTATCCAACATATCCTGCATATATAGATCTGATGTATCAGTTTCAAGCGCTTTATCCGGGCTTATGTCAAATTATTTGTATTGGCACAACAGCACAGGGGCGGAAACTGCTTTTTGCAAAAATTTCCGACAATGCTGAAATTTATGAATCTGAACCGCGTTTTATGTTTACTTCAACTATGCACGGCGATGAAGTTACCGGCTATGTGCTGATGCTGAGATTAATTGATTATCTTCTTGATGACTATGGTAATAATCCTGCTGTAACAAATCTTGTTGATAATCTCGAAATCTGGATAAATCCGCTTGAGAACCCCGACGGGACTTATGCCGGAGGAGATATGACCGTTTCGGGAGCTACAAGAAATAACGGAAATAATATAGACTTGAACAGGAACTATCCAAATCCGCTTGAAGGTATGCATCATGACGGCAATTCGTGGCAACCTGAAGCCCTAGCAATGATGGAATTGCTCGATTCGATTCATTTTGTAATGGCAGCAAATTTTCACGGAGGAGCTGAAGTGGTTAATTATCCATGGGATACATGGACTAGCGCTGAAAGTAAACATGCCGACGATTTATGGTGGCAATTTATATCTGGTAATTATGCAAATACGGTTTTTCAATTTAGTCCTGCCGGTTATTTCACAAGCGTATCTTCCGACGGGACTACTAACGGAGGCGACTGGTATATAGTGTATGGAAGCCGGCAGGATTATAATACTTATTTCCGGTACGGCAGAGAAGCTACTATTGAAATATCAAATGAAAAAATGCCGCTACCCGAAGATTTACCTGCTTCTTGGGATTACAATTACCGTTCATTTTTATCGTACATGCAACAGGCATTATATGGAATACATGGATTTGTTACTGATTCCATGACAGGCGAACCATTAGTTGCAAGAGTGTTTATGGTTGGACATGATAAAGATAATTCTCATGTTTTTTCCGAATTACCTGATGGTGTTTATTTCCGCCCATTATATTCAGGCAAAACAGCTCTTCTACCTTGCTTAATGTGCAACTTGTGGATTTGGACTTATTGCCACCTCTTGCTGATTTCACTGCTAACAAAACCGAAGATAACTGCAACGGAATTATTGAATTTATTAATCTTTCATCGGCTTCGGCCGAAACAACATGGTTATGGAATTTCGGCGACAGCTCAACCTCAGCCGAACAGAATCCTGTTCATGTATATCATGGAAGCGGTATATATAATGTTTCACTATTTGCTTCCAATTCTATTGGAAACCATTTTACTGCAAAACCGAATTTTATTGTCATTAATCTACCGCAGGAGCCGGTTGTTTCATCTGCTTCATCATGCGATACATCTGCTGTTCTTGAACTTTATGGAGCAGGAAACGGTACATTACACTGGTATGATAATGAAACCGGCGGTAACCTTTTATATACCGGCGACACTTTGGTGACTCCTTTATTATATTCTTCAACTGTCTATTATGTTGAAGACCGTATTAGCCCGCCTTCAAGATTCGTAGGGAAAGAAGATAATTCCGGACAAGGTGAATATTACAACTATAATATTCCACAATATCTGGTATTCGATTGTTTTAGCTCAGTTTTACTGAAGAGTGTCAAAGTTTATGCCGGCTCACAAGGCAACCGCACTATTGAACTGCATGATAGCACAGGTACAATTCTTGATTCTGTAACTGTTAATATTCCGGCAGGTGAAAGCCGTATTACATTAGATTTTACTCTGCCTGAAGAAAATAACCTCCGGCTTGTTTCTCCGCCAATGCCTGATTTATTTAGAAACAAAGAAATTTTTACGAACCTTGATTATCCTTTTCAATTGTACGATACGCTCTCGATAAAAGGAAACAGCGCCAATGACCTCAAATATTATTATTTTTTCTACGATTGGGAAATCATAGGGCTTAACGATTGCTTCAGTTCCCGCATACCCGTATGGGCTGTTATTAATGACAGCGCCATCGCCGGATTTTCATACCTTATTAATAATATGCACGTTTCATTTAATAACTCATCGCAATATTTTACTGAATGTGTCTGGGATTTCGGCGACGGACAGTTCAGTTATGAAAATAATCCTGTTCATACATATTTATCCGACGGAACTTATACGGTTATGCTTGTTGCACAAAACTCTTGCTTTTCCGATACCTTAATTAAAACAATTACAATTTCAGGCATAAATGAATATGAAAAAAATTGTTTTAATATTTATCCAATACCTGCCAGAGATAAAGTCTTTATTGAGTTACCCGAAATGTTCAACAAACCAATTAAAATTACTGTTTACGATATTTATGGAAATGTTATATATAGAACGGAGTATTACCAAATAAATTCACAAAGAATTGAAGTCAGGCTTTCAGGAAGTGCAAGAGGTATTTATTTTGTACAGATTTCAACATTGGAAACGGTTCAATACAGTAAAATCATTATTCAATTATACTAAAAAGTGGATAAATGATGCAGAGCGTCATGGCGCCAGAGGCGCTCATTTCCGCATTATATTAAGTTGGTGGCGCCAAAGGCGCCAGCAGTTGGCAAAAA
>JACQWN010000554.1 GCA_016209245.1 Bacteroidia bacterium | reverse complement strand
TAATATCACCGTTGCCTGTTTTTGTTGCGATATTCCTGAGACACACGGCTGTGTATATGAGACGCTCGGCTGTGCGTCTATACACCCTGCCATATTTCCGGCTTTTAATATTGCTTCGTGCTTGGTAATGTTTTCTTTTTTTTTTTTTTTATATATCTGGTCGCCACTGCCGGCAGTGCAGTTGCTGCTAAAGCATGTCCATGTATTGCTTTCAGGATATACCTGTAAACTTGGCGTTTTCTCTTTGTGGAACGGACAGCATAGGCGGTTATTCTTATCCGGCTTTAAAACGTAGTGATTGAGAATGGTTAAGATTGAAACTCGTTGTTTTATTTCGGTTATTTCCATTTGTTGATAACTTTTATAAAAAGCATTTATGACTACAAAAATATATTTTATGACTATATTTAATTGTCTTTAATGTTATAAGTTATCAACATAGTGAATTTATATAACTATAAAATAGTACATTTGCAAAGCATTTACGATATTTTAATTGTTAATAATTATTTTTTATGGCATCTTTTGGCGATAACTTAAAACGGATTAGAACCGATAAAAATATTTCTCAGGGTGAATTGGCGGATATGATAAATATGCACCCGACACATATTTCCCGCTACGAACGTAACCTGACTAAACCTACGGTGGATGTGGTTAGAAAAGTTGCTGATGCTCTTAAAGTGACTGCTGACGAGTTAATTTATGGAGATACGCAGCAAAAAGCAAAAGATAAAATTCAGGACAATGAGCTGCTTGGTATGTTTAGCCGGGTACAGTCGCTAAAAAGGGAAGATGTTACATGTATTAAATCGCTTCTTAATGCTTATATTCTGAAAACTGATTTGCAACTTAAACTCGTTCACTAATTTATTGCCCAACCTCTATCGTCACCGTCTTCTCATCCGACGCCAGCCCGTTATGCGCCGATAAATCCACGATGTAGTTTCCCGCATTTTCGTAAACATGCGCCGGGTTCTCCTCCGAACCTATTGACATATCGCCGAAATTCCATGAATAACTGCGGGCATCGGTTGATTTGTTGGTGAACTGCACCGTTTCGCCTGCCTTGGGACTCTCGGGTGTATACGTAAAGTCAGCTTCGGGCTTTTTACAGCCCAGTATAAATAAGATTAAAACGATTATAAATTAATACTTTTTGCATGGTACTCAATTTTACGAATAGGTTATTGTCCTCCATACATAGCATATCATTCAAAATGAGTCGAATCTACAACCAAAGTATATTCTGCATGGGTCTTAGATATTTCATTATAAATCCATAATTCAACATTGATATAATTAAATTTTGAAAGTGTTGAATCAATTTGAATATCGAAATCTTTAAATTCATTATGTATTCTATCAGTATATACCCTACTTCCAACAATATTTGAAACATGAATCAACGATTCACTATTACTATCTATAGTTTTAATAAAATTGCTATCCCGATAATTAATAAATTTTACAACAATATTATTTTGACAATTATTTCGTATAATATAATCATATTCAATGTCTCTATCACAAGCTTGAAAAAAAAATAAGATACCTAAATAATAATAGATGCTTTTTTTCATACTAATTCCAGATTGCAACAGCAGGTCCAAAAAAGAAAAACTCCCACCATTTATATGGATTGGATGATCTAGGTTCATCAAACGGACTAACCCCTTTATTAATATAAACACGATAATTGGCATCCTCCTCAGGTTTAGGTGACAAATTTGCACTTGGTAATCCATATTTAAAATAGTAAGTTGGGCCTGTAACTCGACTTTGGTAAGTATGACCAAATTCATGCCAGAACAAATCTACATCATGTTCGATATCCCCAGGACCTGTTGCCATACCCTCTCCAAAAAAGAAATGACCATGTGAAGCCCCACGTGCACCAAATGAGGCAAGTATCGAACCATCTTCGTCTAATCTAACAGCTACTCTATCTTCATAATATCCGACATCTTCGACATTATTTCCAATATTTTCTAAATGTGTAAAAGTAAATCCTACAGAAGTTTGTAATGCTTCACTGCCAGTCAGTTTCCATAAAAACTGTGTTCCCCACTCAAACCCTGTGGCACTTTTATCCCAATAGCCCCAGGTAAGTGCCTGGCTACGAACCAAACCCCAGTCAAGTTTTAGTGCTTTATTCGTTTTCGACCATTCTGCAGTAGGATCAAACTCTTTCCATGCAGCTTGTCTGTTTTCTTTGGTATTCCATGGATCAATACCACCTTTCACAAATACTGTAGCAAGAAAATCAATTGTAAAAGTAATTGGAGCAATAATAAACTCTCCATCCGGGTCTGTATATTTCAGCGGATTATTCATTGCATACGCATACCTGTTGTAATTCTGCGGATTATTAGGGCTTTGTACGAAGTTATCAGGCGAAAGCATTCTCCCCAAAACAGGATCGTACATCCTACCATTCATATTAATGAGTACGAAGTGTGGCAGCATTTCGTGTCCTGTATATCCGCGATATACGGTGTTTAAGCCGGCGGTATTATCATATACCAAAGTGTTTGGGTTGCGTGACCTGCCCCAGGGGT
>JACQWN010000553.1 GCA_016209245.1 Bacteroidia bacterium | reverse complement strand
TAGTACATTTGTAGTCGGCACTGTTCAAGCCCGCGAGACGTTATGTAACATTGCCTATATTAAAACCAATTAATTCATTGATAATAAAAGAAATAGAAAAAAAGAATGAAAATTATAATCAAAAAGTATTCGAGATATTTTGAAAAATAAGTAAAAAATAATTATATTTGTGTATTGTATATTTTGATTTCTTATGAAAGAAACATTAAAATATATCAAAGAATTAAAATCATTTCAAATGTCCATCATAATAGCTATTTTGTTAAGTTCTTTATTGATACTTAATTGTGAAAAGATTGATGTTCCTGATGAAACACCAAATTGTATTAAACGAAAAATTAGAAAAATACTGAGAGATCAAAAAAGAAATCCACCAGCTAAAGTTTTGGAATATACGTATAATGGAATGACAGTTTATTACATCCCACCATATTGCTGTGATGAAATGAGTGAACTGTTTGATGATAAATGCAATTTAATCTGCCATCCTGATGGCGGATTTTCAGGGAATGGCGACGGAAACTGTTCAGATTTTTTTCAAAATAGAACTGATGAAAAATTAGTATGGGAAGATAAACGATAAATTGGTTCATTTTTTTTAAAATATTAACTTTTAAAAATTAAGTTATGAGAAGAACATTAATTATTTGCTTAATTACCTTATTATTAATAGATGGTATTTATGCACAGACAGATACAACTTTCTGGAACTCTGAATTAAATAAAATTGCAAAAACGACAAGCCAACCTGGTTGGATAATATTCAGAGATGATGTTCAAATTAATCCTGAAAATATTTTTCAGCAACACAAAATAAGCTTTGGATTAAAGGCTGATGATGACATGATATTATACAAAGAAGATGATGATAATCTTGGATTCAGACATTATCGTTATCAGCAAAAACATAAAGGAATAAAAATTGAAGGTGCTGAATATATAGTTCATTATTCGGTAACAGAACGAAGTTGTAAATCAACTAACGGTAAATTAGCACTAAATCTGAATATGAATATGAATGTTAATCCTTCTATTAAAGAAACAATTGCGCTACAAAATGCTTTAAATTTTATTAATTCAACTAAATATACTTGGGAAACCGACTCACTTTCATATTTATATCCTATTGGTGAAATTGTTATTACGAAATTACCGGGAACGAATAGCTTTATACAAGAAAACTTACGATTAGCTTATAAATTCAAAATCCTTTCGGACATACCATTTAAAAAAGATTTAGTGTATGTTGATGCAATATCAGGTAACGTTATTAAAGATTTACCTTTAGTTTATTCTTCAAATGTAGATGTAACTGCTATTACGAAGTACAACGGATGGGTTACTGTTACAGCCAAGGAAAGGGGTTTTCCATATAACGACTGTATTCTTAAAGATGAAAGCAGAGGTGATGGTATCCATACAAAAAAGGATGTTGGATTATTTACTGAAAATGCTGTTTGTCCTATTGCTTATTCGGGTGGGCCATACGATTGTAATACAGATATTGAAGTTGAGGCACAGGCACACTGGGGTGCAGAAATGGCTTATGATTATTATTTAAATAAATTTGGGAGAAATAGTGTTGACAATGATGGACAAGAAATTAAAATATTTACAAATAGAGGAAGTGATTTAAATGCTCATTGGGATTCAGAAAACAATGAAGCAGCTTTTGGTAAAGGTGATGGTACAAATGCTAATGCTATGGTTTCTTTAGATATTGTTGGTCATGAAATAACTCACGGGGTTATATATAATTCGGCAAATTTAGAATACAGTTTTGAATCAGGTGCCTTAAACGAATCCTTTAGCGATATTTTTGGTACAATGGTAGAATTTTACGCGGAGTTGGAAGTTGGTTATTCATTGCCTGTCGGTCAACAAATGCATCCACAAGATTATGAAATTGGCGAAGATGCTGTTATTACAAATACAATGAGACGGTCATTACAGAATCCAAATTCTTTAGGAATACATTTTGTGGGTGATGATTGCGGTAATTCTATATTGGGCCAACCGGACACTTATAATGGCGATTTTTGGAATACTGGCAATTGTGATAATGGGGGTGTTCATATAAATAGTGGTGTTCAAAATTTTTGGTTTTTTTTACTTGCCGAAGGAGGAAGCGGAACAAATGATAATGAGGATAATTATAATGTTACCGGTATCGGTAGAGAAAAAGCTGCCGCTATTGCTTACAGAAATTTAACAGTATATTTAACAAGTAGTTCTGATTATTCTGATGCAAAAAACGGAGCTATTTTCGCTGCTATGGATTTATACGGTACATGTTCATTTGAGGTATTACAGACTGTTAACGCATGGAATGCTGTAGGTGTCACTTCTGCTAATGGATTTGGCTTTGATGTAGTGGTTAATTGTGCTGAACTTACTTTATTTCATGAAGGAGGCACAATTGGATTTCTTCATATTTCGCCGCAGCCTTATACTGTGAGAGCCATTAACGATCTTACCGCAAATTGCAAAATTACTCCGAATGGTCAACCTGTAACGTTTATTGCAGGTAATTCAATTACTTTAACAAATGGGTTTGAAAGCGGAGATAATTTTCATGCTTTTATTGACCCATGCCTGGCAGCAGCGAGTAGAATGGCAAACAATAATAATAGTAATGGTCAAAACAAATCATTATTTACAGAAGAAACTATCGATTCCAATAACGAAAGCGGAGCTGTAATTGTTGACAACTCCATAATAAATAAATTTTCAGTATCACCTAACCCAAGTAAAGGAAAATTTATTTTAAATATTTCCTTAACAGAGCATGAGCAGTATTCAATTCATGTTCATGATATCACCGGTCAACTTGTATATGAAAGACGTAATTTAACTGAAAATGTTCACAACCTCGATTTATCATCACAACCAATGGGTATTTATTTTGTAAATGTTATACAAAAAGATAAAATCTATTCCGAGAAACTGATATTACAATAATGACAAAAATTATTTTCTTTTCAATTTTTTTATGTTGTTTTTTTACGTATTCTCAAAATACAACAGATAAAGAGAGACAAATTTTTGGCATAGACAACAATGAGGATATTGCAAAAATTTTCCTTGAACTAGAAAAAGAATTAAATCCCGTCATTAATATTGAGGCATACATTAACAAAATAAATTCTCTTGTTTATCTGATAACATGTGAACTTGATAACTGCTACACTATTCAGGATAGTATCAAAATTATCAATCAACAACTTTTTCAAAAACAACAATTATCATTTCAAGAAGATTGTGAATTCATCAGCAACATCTTTGACAGAAATTGCGGAAATTGTGCAAGTCTTTCAGCATATTATATTGCTGTTGCAAGCCGTCTTGGAATAAAAAGCTTATATCCTGTATTGGCACCGAATCATGTTTTTATAAAATATGATTACAACGGTATTAAAATTAATATTGAAACCACACAAAAAGGAGAAAATTATTCTGACCAATGGTATAGGAATTATTTTGGAGTTTCAGAAAAGGTTTTGTTAAGCGATACTTATTTCCGAAATCTATCTCAGAAAGAATTTATTGCAGTTCTCATCAATAATCGCGGGACCGAGTTTTTGAGAATCGGAAAATCCGAAAAAGCTATTACCGACTTTAATACTGCCATATCAATTTTTCCAACACTTGCAGAGGTTTACTTTGGTTTAGCTAATTATTATGACAATTTGGGTTATAAAAAGACCGCGATAAAACAATATAATAAGGTTCTCCGGTATAATCCTGACTTCGCAAATGCTTATTGCAACCGAGGTCTGCTTTATGAACAAAGTGGAGAGTTTGACAGCTCTATTGCTGACTACAATAACGCTCTAAAACTCATACCAGATTTTTCAGAAGTGTACTACAACCGTGGAATAACATACACAAGAAAAGAAAACTATCCTCAAGCTATTTATGATTTCTCAATCGCAATAAAAATAAAACCGGATTATATTGACGCATACTTTAATCGGGCTTGTGCAAAGAATCTTTTACATGACTATATAGGAGCAATTCAGGATTATAACAGTGCTATTGAATTAGGCCACACAACAGCAGAAACATATATTTACAGAGGTGACTGCCGAAATGCTATAGGGGACAAAAAAGAAGCGTGTGAAGATTGGAAAAAAGGATTTGAAATGGGTTACTATTCTAAAAACAAAAAGAAATTATTAAAATATTGTAATGAATAATATAACTAAAGAACGGGCAACGTTACATAACATCAAGTTGGTGCAATGCCCACCGTATCTACAAGATAGATTGTAACATGATAAAAGAGTTTACGTTGTCAAACAAGCAAATCAGGAGAGTGGGCACTGCACCAACTCGTTGGCGTTATGCGCAAGAAGTCAAAAAAACAAACATACTGATAAATAAGGAATTATAAAACCCCGCCAAAAAAGGTATAAATGAATTGAAAAAAATAATTTTGATTGGAAATAAAAAAATAGTACTTTTGATAACCTGAATTGAATATATGAAATTATATATAATTATTTGATAACCAATGACAAATATGAATAATATCGTGAAATTCGAGGAAGTTGAAAAAAAAATTATTGACTTCCGGGAGCAAAAGGTAATTATAGACTGTGATGTGGCAGAACTTTATGGTGTTGAAACAAAAAGAATTAATGAAGCTGTCGGCAATAATCCCGATAAATTTCCTGATGGATATATTCTGGCTTTGACTAATATTGAATGTAACTTATTGATGTCGAAATTTTCGACTTCAATAAAAGGTGGAAAAATCAAGATTCCGAAAGCTTTTACCGAAAAAGGTTTATATATGCTTGCTACTATACTTAAAAGTGAAAGAGCAACGCAAACAACCCTTGCCATCATTGAAACATTTGCAAGAATTAAAAATCTTTCAAGAAATATAAAAGAGTTGTCCAATATGACCGATGAACGGAAAAAGAAAGACATCATGCGAAGAAGCGGTGAAATCATTACCGAAATTTTCGATGACGATCTGAGTTTGAATGAAACCGAGACGACAATAGAATTGAACTTTGCGGTATTAAAATTCAAACATACTATAAAAAGAAAATGATTATAAAATAATTTTGATTAGAAAAAAATAGTATTTTTGATAACCCGAAATTAAGAAAATTAATACATTAAAAGGGCTTGTAACCCAAATAGATATTGAAGTTCTTTAAAATATAATAAAAAGCGGAAACTTTTTATCCTTGCTTCTAAAAACTGGTAATTTTTATGTCTACAAGAATAATAAGCGGAAGCTCACGCTATGCGTGGGCTGAACTTATTTGTAGACAGGGTATACCAGTGCCTAAGAAGCGGATATAGTTTTAGACCCACGTTTTTTATTTCAAATATGTCAAACCGCCGTAGGGTCAGGCATCAAAGCTATATGAAATGAAAAAAATTATTTTACTCTTTGGCTTTGCCTGTTTATTAACGGCAATAACATTAGCCCAG
>JACQWN010000211.1:1007-13120 GCA_016209245.1 Bacteroidia bacterium | reverse complement strand
TTTACCTATTTACCTCCTTTCGTTATTGACAGGGTTTTTCCTCGATGTTCAGGGTGCGAGGCATCACCAAAAATTAATCAGGTCAAGCGAATTTGAAATTGCAGGTTATCAATCACAAGTAGTTGATTTTCAGAAATATCGCATTCAATTAAGAAACTCATTAATCGCTGCCATAATTTGACAATCGTAAATTTTCCGTCACTATCGAACAAACAATTGATACATTGGCTTTTTAATACTAATTGATTGATTGTATGGGCTATTTGCAGACATTGATAATAGTTTTTCATCGCTAAAAAACTAATTCTCGAGAACTTATGTTCAAGTGCATAACCGCCGTTTTTTTGTGTATTAAAACCTTCATTTTCGATATTCCATCTCAGCCGTCCAGCATCAGATATTTTGACTGCAGTATCGGCATCAAGTCGGATATCTGAAATGTGTACAAATCGTTTTTGTTCTGTTTCACCGGTATTACTATTTATTCTATCTTCAATACATTCAACCCAACTAAGATTGTATTCTTTATATTGAATGTCATTTATAAAAGTGTATGTTAGAGTTATTCTTATATGCTTTTCTGTCCGAACAATAATTCTTTTGCCGTCAGGTTTATTTTTAAGCCAGGTTATTTCTTCTTGTATGGATTTCAAACTCTTGTCCTGAAATGTTACTACAAAATTCCAATCTTTATTCTTACATATTTCAAAGAACGATTGATTTGGGTATAATCCATCTGCCGCTATCAAAATCGGTAGCCTTGGAAAGTATTTTTTTATCTTCTCGGCTAATCTTTTAAATGCTTTCAATTCACAATCCTGTTTTTCATATTCGGTTTTCCCCTCGTTTGAAATCCATTCGGTAGCAAGTGAAATACTTAATCCGGTTGACGTTACCAATTTTGCTTCTAATACGTTGTGGAAATAAGTAATAACGCCGTTTTTCGAAGTTTTTGTCTGGCAGGCATCACAATGCCGATAATCGAAACTTGCTATCCCTGTTCCGTCAATGGCAATGATATAAGATTTACCTAAAAATTTGAATTTTCGCAAAACCTTTTGTTCTATCAATCCTATTACAAGTGCTGCTTTTATTGCTTCGAGCTCATGCTCATTTAACACGCGGAACAATTCGTCTACCGTATCCATATGCGGTAATTTTAGCTTAAACAGACGAATATAATTTTTAGAAAATTTCGTTTCTTTTCTGTCATTATTCATTGCATTACGGGAACCTTCCTTGAAAAGAAACATTGCTATGCCTCCTATCACAAGTTCAGCTATATTATATTCTTTTCGGCCTCCTATCACAAGTTCAGCTATATTATATTCTTTTCGTTCCCTGCAATCGGGAAGTTGCCCCAGACGCTCAAAGAGATCGGGGAAAAACTGCTTAATTGTTTTATACACCTGGTAAATGATTAATTGTCCTTTTGAACAATTTTGCGCCGTATTTTGTACGGTAGCATAAAATTTTTTACTTTTGTGTTTAGCGTTGGTTTTCATAGTCGTAAAATTTTAAAATTAACACCGCTAACTATATGAAAATCAACGCTTTATGCAAATTTTTGGGCATTTTTTTATTAACAAAATGCCATAAGTTATTAACAATCAAATTGTTATATCAAAATGGGGTGAAAATGGTAGGTTTTTTAATAAGCAGGATAGCAATTTTCGCTAAGGAATTAGCCGGAAAAATATTTTTTCTATGCTTCTTTTAAGTTGTTGATTATCTTTGAGAAAGGATTACTCCGCAAAATGACGCGGAATTGCTGCTGAAAGAGGGAATAAAAAGACCTGAAATTAAACCTTTATCTTGTCAAAATCCTTAAAAAATCCGGGATAAGACTTAGAAACACATTCTGCCTGTAAAATTTCAACTGGTTCTTTCGCTGTAATAGATGCAATTGCCGCTGCCATTGCAATGCGATGGTCGTTATGAGAATCAACAATTCCACCTTTGATTTTTCCGCCTCTGATGAGCATTTTATCATCGGTGATTGAAATATCAATGCCGAGTGCTGAAAATTCTTTTTGCAACGTTGTTGCACGGTTACTTTCTTTATGAAGCAAACGGTGCGTGCCGTGGATTTCAGATATTCCGTCACAATTTGCAGCGAGCACTACCAATGGAGGAAAAAGGTCCGGGCAATCCGTAGCATCGGTTTCAAAAGAAATAAGTTTGTTTTTAATTATTTTGACATGGTTTTCCGCTCTTTCAATTACTGCGCCGGAATTTTTCAATATTTCAAGAATTTTTTTGTCTGCTTGTTTTGAATCCGGATTAAGACCTGTAACTGTGATTTCGCCTCCAATTGCACCGGCAACCAGAAGAAAAGCTGCTCCACTCCAGTCGCCTTCGATTGTATATTTGCAAGCATGATATTTCTGTCTACCGGATATAAAAAAAAATTCATAATTACTATTATGTATTTCGATTCCGAAATGTTTCAGCAAATCTATGGTCATATCTATATATGGCTTGCTGGTTAATGATTTTACATGAAGAAAAGAATCATTGTCAATAATTGGTAAAGCCATAAGCAAACCTGTTAAAAATTGTGAGCTTTCAGAACCATCAACATTTGCAAGACCTCCTCTGATAGGGCCTTTAACTGTGATTGGCAGAAAGCCGTTTGTAGCAGAACAATTGACACCAAGTTCATTTAATGTTGTTTTAATTAATCCCACAGGTCGTTTCAATAATGAACCCATACCTGTAATTGTTACCGGTTGAGTATTTAAGGCAGCAACAGGGGCAAGCATTCTCATTGCCAGTCCCGATTCACCGACATTGATTGAAGTTGAATGCAGAGTTCTGCCTCCTGTAATAATTACTTCATCATCTTTCTGAAGCATTTTTGCCCCGAAGTTTTTTATTGCATTAATTACGGCGCAGCAATCATCGGAAAAACAAGGATTTTTAATTACAGATTTGCCATCAGCCAACATACAGGCGACAGAAGTCCGTTGCATATAGCTTTTTGACGGCGGGGCATTTATTAAGCCCGATATTGTTCCTTGGAATATTTTTTTTTTCATTATTATTAAAGATATGTAAATTAATTATTTTTTAAAAAAATTACTTAATTTTGTATTTTTCAAATATAATAAATTACATAAAACATTAATTTATTTTTTTATATGATGACAAAAGAAGAACATATTCAGTATTGGATAACAAGTGCAAAAAACGATTGGAAAGTAGTTATTTCATTATATAAAATTAAAAAATATATTTATTCTCTTTTTTTTGCTCACCTTGTTCTTGAAAAATTAATTAAAGCTCATTGGGTAAAAGATAATGAAAGTAATTATCCTCAAAGGTTACACAACCTGGTAACACTTATAGAACAGACAAAATTAAATGTTTCTTCTGAACAAAAAGAATTTTTCGTAAAAATGAACACTTTTCAGTTAGAAGGACGCTATCCTGATTATCAGTTGAAAATTTATAAACTTTATAGTAAAAAGAACACAGCGAAAATATTAAAAAATGTAAAAGAAATAAAAAAATGGTTACTCAACAATCTGCAATAGAATTAATAAATAATTTTATTTTAGAAATTAAAAATTCCGGATTACATCTAAGAAAAGCAATTCTTTTTGGTTCTTATGCAAAAAAAACACAAAATGAGAATTCCGATATAGATGTGGCTCTTGTTGCTGACGAGTTTACCGGTTTTGGATTCGAAGATATTGGATTATTTTCTAAAACATTGGTAAAATATTTTGTTATTCAACCAAGAACATACAATACAAAATATTTTGAAAAAAGTGATCCTTTTATTGAAGAAATTAAAAGAACAGGTATCGAAATAAAAGTTAAATAAATTGGTTATATATTACCCAACGTGGACAAGCCACAAACAAAAAAAGGAATATTGCCACTGATTACACAGATTTTATAAATTCATTTTTTTTTTTTTTTTCGTTAATCTGTGCAATCTGAGGCATTTTTGGCATTTTTTTTTATTTTTTTCTACAAAGTGTAAAGATATTTTTGTTAAGGTACTAATATCTTATAAAAATGCTTTAAGGTTTTAAAATCTATCTGTCCGTCAGCCGTTTCCTTTCCCTCTTCAAATGAAGCATACGTAAAAGGTGCGCCAAGATAAGGTGCGGCAATACGTGTAATTCTCCCCAATGCGCCCATTCCAATAGCGATAAGTGGTTTTTGACAACGATATAATGAAAACAATGTTGCACAATCGGGAATTACATTTACCCGGCATGCAATTTTCATAATATCAGCGCCCTGCCTAAACCCATTCTTTATGATTTTTTGTAATGTATCTTCATCAGGTGTGCTTTCGTAATTATGATATGAAACCATTATCTTGCATTTATTTTTCTTCGCTGTCAGGATGATATTTTTTTTATATTGTTCCGATGCCTCTGTTTCTATATCTACGAAAGCTGCTCCGTTTTTGACAGCCGTTAAAAGAATTTCGCTTCTCTGAATTTCGGAATATCTGCCAGGCCTGCATGTGGCAATTAAACGGAGGGAAGCGGAAAAAATTTGTTTAATTTCCTCAAAAGTAAAAGTTGTCAAATCAAGCCGGATTTCAGCCAAATCAACTTTGTGCATCATCGTGAGACATTTTTTTATGTCTTTCTCTGCTATACTAACACAAATCATCTATTACTTCCTCTAATTCTTTTAACTTAATTTTAACGATTACGGCATTACCTATTTTATTAAGCAAAATAAAATGAATATCCCCGCCTTCCTTTTTTTTGTCTTTGCGAATGGCATTAATAATTTTTTTTGAATTAAAATGATATTCTATGGGTAATCCCAGCATTTTTAATGTTGATTCTATTTTTAAATAATCATTTGTTGTTAATAATCCTTTTTGAACCGATAATCTTGCCGCGGCAACCATTCCGATACTGACAGCTTGGCCGTGCACTAAAGGATAATTTTTTTCAAGTGCATGTCCTATGGTATGCCCGAAATTCAGCTTGCGTCGTTCTCCGGTTTCTCTTTCATCCCTGTTTACTATTTCTGACTTTATTAATGCAGATTTATAAACTAACTCTTCGATAACCCCTTTATTCAGATCCAATGCTTTTTTGTAATTATCTTTAATATAATTGAAGTATTTGGAATCGGCGATAAGCGCATGTTTTACTATTTCTGCAAAACCGTTCAATAGTTCTTTTTGCGGAAGTGTTTTAAGCATTTCTGAAGCACAAATGACAAATTCCGGTTGAGTGATTGTACCGATAATATTTTTATATCCTTTGAAATTAATGCCATTTTTTCCCCCGATGCTTGCATCAACCTGGGCAAGTAATGTAGTTGCAACAACTCCAAACCGCAGCCCCCGCCTATATGTCGCCGCTACAAAGCCGGCTATATCACAGATAATTCCACCCCCTATTCCAATGATGAAAGTTTTGCGATCAGCTTTTAAATTCAATAATTTATTATAAATATAATTAACAGTATCTGAATTTTTTATTGCTTCACCTCTGCCGATTTCGATTACTTTATATTTTTTGAATAGACTGCCATATAATCTGTTGACCTCAGAATCTGTAATTATGATTGATTCACCAACAGGCAGATAGCTCGAAATATTTCTGACAGATTCTCCGATTAAAATCTGCGAATCACTAACAGTTCCTTTTATTATAATTTTTTTCATTGATAATTCATTGCGCAGCTAAAGTTGCAAACAAATAAAGCCACAAATTACACAGATTTATATAAAAATTTTGCTAATATTTCGACAGCGCTCAGTACAAGAAAAACCTTGTGGTGAGTGAAAAAAAAAAAAAAATTTTTCAGCGTAATAGTATAAAAAACCATGTAAATATAATCAAAATCATAAAAAAAGCGGCTATAAAAGCCGCTTAAACTTTGCTAAAACAATATTAAGCGTTTCAATATTACTCTTCGAAACGCCACCATTACATTGTTAAATCTATGTTATTACAACATAGTCCTGACAATGTTGTGCAAAAGTGAAATATTTTTCTGATATAAAAAATATTTTTCAGTAAATTTTATTAACAATGATAATTAATGGCTATAGTTGATTGCTAGTTCTAAATTTGAATGGACTGCCCGGATATTTCTGCCGAAATTTATTCAGTAAAACTAACTTTAACATCCTCAATAATCACTAACAATTTCTTGTTTAGTTTTTCAGAATACTCGTTCCAGAATTTATTCAGAATTTTAAATAAATAGGGCTTATTGGTCAAGGTAGTTTTAAAAAGAATGATACCACCAATGTTATACTTGTGAAATTTATAATAATTCTGAAAATCACTATCGCGTGTAATTATCCAGCTTTTCTTTTTTTCTGCATACTGATATACTTCTCCGTTCTTAATACCTGATTTTTCCAATTTTTTTTATATGTTCTACATTCCAATTTTTTTCTGTAAAGAAATCAATCAGGTTATAAGGTAGATTCTCGTCAATCAATATATTCCCTTTAAAGAGCATAAGCTTCAAATTTGGTTAATTGGGATGCATAAAATAAAGCAGCTATAATATCTTCTTTGGTTAATGAAGGATAATCTTTTAGAATATCCTCATAACTTGTGCCTTCTGCTACTAACGAAACAATAAGATAAACCGGTATCCTTGTTCCTTTGATACAGGGTTTGCCATGTAGTATATCAGGGTCAGAAGAAATGCGTTTTAGATATTTTTTTGATTTCATAATATTGTTTATTAAATTTTTTTTTACAAATTTACAATAAATTTTCAATTAAAAAATCATGTGTTGTGGAAACGAAAAAAAACTACCCAATATTTGAAAACATCGAAATAACTGATTTTGCAGCTCAGGGCAAGGCAGTGTCCCGAATAAATAATATAGTGATATTCATTCAGGGGGCTGTTCCCGGCGATATTGTTGATATTCAGATTATCAGAAAAAAGCGAAATTATCTTGAAGGCATTCCTGTCAAATATCATAAATACTCTGATAAACGCATAAAGCCATTTTGTGAACATTTTAGTATTTGCGGCGGATGTAAATTGCAACATCTGAATTACCATGAACAGCTTAAATTTAAACAGCAGCAAGTTGTCACACAACTCGAAAGAATAGGAAAAATCGCACTTCCCGAAATAAGTCCGATTCTTCCTTCCGATAATACAATATATTATAGAAATAAGCTGGAATTTACATTTTCAAACCGCCGGTGGCTTAAGAATAGTGAAATGCAACAGGAAGCTCAAAACAAGAAGCAGGAAACAGAAAATACAAATGCTTTAGGGTTCCATGTTTCACAGAGGTTTGATAAAATAATTGATATTGACTATTGTTATCTCCAAAATGACCCATCTAACGAAATACGATTAGCTGTTAAGAATTATGCTTTGCGTAATCATCTGGAATTTTTCGATATTAATAATCATCATGGATTTTTACGCAATCTGATAATCAGGACATCCACCACCTGTGAAATTATGGTAATCGTATCATTTTTCCAAGATAATATTTCCAAACGTAAAGGTCTGCTTGATTATATTAATGAAGCATTTCCAGAAATTACTTCATTGATGTATGCTATTAATTCAAGCGGAAATGATAACCTGAATAACATTCCTGTTTATTTGTACAAAGGCAGAGACCATATTTTTGAAATGCTGGGTAATAAAAGATTTAAAATCGGTCCTAAAACGTTTTTCCAGACAAATTCAGAGCAAGCTTGCAGACTTTATCGTTCCATAGCTGCGATGGCCTCACTATCAGGGACAGAGGTTGTTTATGACTTATATACAGGAGCCGGTTCAATAGCTATTTTTATTGCCGGAAAAGTTCAAAAAGTAATAGGAATAGAGATTGTTTCCGATGCCATTGAAGATGCAAAACAGAACGCAAAAATTAATAATATCACAAATGCGCATTTCGTTGCAGGTGATATTATAAAAATATTTTCAGACCAATTAATTCAGGAATATGGAAAACCGGATATTATAATTCTCGACCCACCTCGTTCAGGTCTGCATCCAAAGTTAATCGTTCAGCTTTTTGAAGCCAAACCTGAAAAAATAGTGTATGTCAGTTGTAATCCCGCTACTCAGGCTAGAGATATTAATCTTTTGAAGCTTAATTATGAGCTGATTAAAATTCAACTTGTTGATATGTTTCCCCATACTTATCATGTGGAGAATATTGCATTGCTAAATAGAAAAAAATAATATATTTAATTTTAATGAAAGATTTTTCTTCAGGAAATGATCTCACTATAGGCAGGGAGGGTAAACAAATCATTCACTTCGCAATGCCTATGCTGGTCGGGAATATATTTCAACAGTTATATAATATTATTAATATTATTATTGTCGGTAAATTTTTAGGTTCGGAAGCACAGGCGGCCGTGGGTTCATGCTTCCCGATAATATTTATGTTTATTTCATTTATCATCGGAATTGCCATGGGGGCATCAGTTGTTATTTCCCAATATTTCGGCGCCAAAGATTATGATAAGATTCAAAAAACTGTTGATACTGTTAATATTTTCCTGTTTTTTTCAGCAATTATACTTTCGGTTTCAGCGATTCTTTTAAGCGACCGGATATTTGGGCTGATAAACATGCCTGAAGATATTAAACCACAGGCAAAAATTTTTTTTAATATTTACATAGCAGGGTTAATTGTCTTTTTCGGATATAATGGAGTAGCGGCAGTGCTTCGTGGCTTGGGTGATTCAAAAAATCCTCTTTACTTTTTAATTATTTCTACTGTGCTTAATATCGTTCTTGATTTGTTGTTCATTGTTGTATTTCAATTTGGCATCGCCGGCGCTGCAATCGCTACAATTATCTCACAGGGTGTCGCTTTTGGCGTTGCCGTATATTGGCTGAATAAGTATCACCGCTTAGTGCATATTTCTTTCTTAAGATTAACTTTTGATTGGGATATTTTTCTGAAAAGTCTGAAAATCGGTCTGCCTGCAGGATTGCAGCATACATTTTTCAGCATCGGCATGATAGTTCTGTACAGAATAGTAAATGATTATGGAACAATTGTCATAGCCGCTTATTCGGTAGCAATGGGAATTGATTCGTTTGCTGTGCTGCCTGCAATGAATTTTTCCATTGCACTTTCTACTTTTGTCGGACAGAACCTCGGCGCGAATAAGCCCGAAAGAGTAAAAAAAGGACTCATCTCAACTTTAATAAATACTTCATTAATTTCGGGACTTGTTACAATTTTGGTTTTTTTCTTCGGGAAAGAATTAATGAGCATGTTTTCAAACGATATGGGCGTTATTGAAGCTGGTTATGGTTATCTCAGGATTGTCAGCACTTTTTATATTATATTTTCCGGAATGTTTATAATCAATGGACTGTTACGTGGCGCTGGCGATACTATTGTTCCGATGTTTATTTCTTTAATATCGTTATGGTTTATACGATTGCCGTTATGCTATTTGTTTTCATTAAAGCTTGGCGTAACAGGAATCTGGTGGGGCATCCCCGCCGGCTGGGGCTTCGGATTAATATGCTCATACCTGTATTATCTGACGGGAAGGTGGAAATCAATGGTCATTATAAAATATCCGATTTATGAATAATATTCTTTTTATTACTTATGATGGTCTGTGTGATCCGTTGGGTCAATCGCAAATATTGCCTTATGTTAAAGGTCTAACCAAAATATTGCCATATATTAAAGGTTTGGTAAGACATTATAAACATCGTTTCACTATTCTAAGCGCCGAAAAACAGCAAAATTTTGTCAGACTTTCTGAAGACATTGCACAACAACTGGAGGAATATCATATTAACTGGGAGAAAATTGTTTATACAAAGAGACCCCCGGTTTTATCAACAATATGGGATATTTTCAAACTTAAAAATAAAGCCGGGAAATTACATAAGCTCCATAAATTTAATATTGTGCACTGCCGGAGTTATATCGCCTCTTTTGCAGGTTTGATGCTCAAAAAAAAATATGGAGTGAAGTTCATTTTTGATATGAGGGCATTTTATGCTGATGAACGTGTTGATGGAAATATCTGGAACAGAAAGAATATTATTTTTAATCTGATTTATAAATATTTTAAGAAAAAAGAAATTGAGTTTCTGACTAATGCCGATTACACTGTCTGCCTGACTAATGCTGCCAAAAAAATTATATTTGGGTGGAAACCATTCGTTAATTTTAAACCACCGATTGAAGTAATACCATGTTGTGTTGATACTGATTTATTTGACCCGGTGAAAATAACAAATAACCAAAAAGAGCTTTACCGGAACAAGCTTGGTATATTACCTGATGATTTTGTAATTTCATATATTGGGTCCACAGGAACATGGTATTTGCCCGATGAAATGCTGGCATTTTTCAAAGAACTTTCGGGAAAACGGTTAAATGCAAAATTCTTAATAATCACCAAAGATGTTCAGGACTCCATTATTCAAACTGCAAAAAAGCATAAAATAGCACCGGATAAATTAATTATTACCTGTTGCGAAAGGGAAGAAGTTCCTGTTTTATTAGGGTTTTGTAATATCTCAATATTTTTCATCAAGCCGGCTTTTTCAAAAAAAGCGTCATCTCCTACCAAATTCGCCGAGATATTAGCGATGGGAATACCCGTAATATGTAATTCTGGAGTCGGAGATATTGATGATTATTTCGATAAGTTTCGTTTTGGAATATTAATTAATGATTTTACCAAAGAATCATACAGCAAGGTTATTGAGCAGATATCTGATGCTGTCGGAATTCATCCGGATTATTTACGAAAACAAGCGAACCAATATTTCGGGCTTAAACATGGCATAAATTTATATAATTCTGTTTATGGGGCTGTTTATTGATAACAATGCTTATGTTATACAAATATAGCTTTAAGCTCAAAAAAATAAAAAAATTATAACCAATTTTAAAAAATTTCGTAATAATTAAAGAGATGTTAATATAAAAATTAATTTTGAAAGCAAATATTAAGAAATGAAGATTTCATTTATAATATTGTTAATGACCTGTTTACATTATCTTGCTGTTTGCCAGCTCAGCGATACTATTAATAAAGTTGATGCCAACAACATGAAACAGGGTTATTGGATAAAATTCGACAATACAAAAACCATAAAAGTCGAGGAGGGTAAGTTTGTTGATGATAAAAAGGAAGGGATATGGATTACATATTATGCTGATGGTAAGATAAAAAGTGAAATTACTTATGTCAAAGGCAAACCCGATGGTTACGCAAGGATTTATTACCAAAACGGTAATCTTTCGGAGGAAGGAGACTGGAAAGGGACAAAATGGGTTGGTAATTATAAATTTTATTACGAGAATGGCAGTACCCAATATGAATGGAGTTACAATAATACAGGAAAGAGAACGGGCGAGCAGAAATATTATCATGACAATGGAAATCTGATGATTACAGGTGAGTGGATTGACGGAAAGGAAAATGGAGTAATAAAAGAATATAATGAAAAAGGTGTCTTGATTGCAGAAAAATCGTTTAATAACGGGACACTTGATCCTGCTTCTGTAAAAGATTACGAACATCAGAATATCACCGATAAAAATAATTCTAAAGATAATGCTGACATGTTACCAATAAAGAACCGAAAGATTCCGCTTTAAGACCATTTGACGGCAACGGCTATCATAAACTTTACAAAGACGGACGGCTTGACCGCGAAGGTGAATTCCGTGATGCCCAGCTTATTGACGGAAAAAGGTTTTACTATGATGCTTCAGGAAAAATCGAACGAACTTGTATCTACAAAAACGGCAGGGTGGTTGATATTATTTATTCTCCTTAAAAATTTTTCGCAGTGTCGGGGTGACTTAAAACCACATCAACATTTTTACAGCTTTTAAAATCGTTTTATCTTTAGAATTATTTTAAAAAAATGTAAAAAAACGTTAAATATTTTAAAAAAAATGTAACCTTTTTGTAAAACATTCGTATATTTGTATAAAAAAGCATTATTATGAGTATGCTTGAATATACAAAATCTGTTTTACAGAAAGTAAGCTTTAGCCGCGATTTGTTTGAGAAGGAGCTTTTAAAATCGTTCAAATGGCTTAATTCAGAAGAGGTAATACAGTTAAATTTATGGGTAAGTCAGGTTTTTGGACAAAAGTATGAAGATATAATCGCTGA
>JACQWN010000211.1:0-979 GCA_016209245.1 Bacteroidia bacterium | reverse complement strand
ACGGAATGTGTAAGCAAGAACGCGCTTGAGCTGACTGAATGGGAGAAACGAAGCCACATCTTCTTTTTGTGGAAGATGTGGCTTTTTGCTTTTTCTTACTTTAAAGGCAGATATATCTGTGTCTTTAATTTTTCCGGTTTTGTGCGGTTCGGATTATTAAGATATTTTTCAAAAGATGGTGCATCGAGTAACTCATAACCGCTCTTTGGTAACCAGCTTTTATAAATGTAAGTATATGCCTTTTCAAGCTCGGTTTAAGGTCCTGTAACTTTGAAAATGGCATACTTGCCTCCCTGAATGGTTTTTACACCTACTTCACCATCCGGCTTAACGTCCTTTGTCACAACAAGGCAAGCATCATACCTGCATTTATCCGCTTCAGTTATTGACGGATCATCATGACTGATTCCTAAACATTCGGTTTTCCATCCGAACAATCTGTTCTTTTTGGCATAAGACATAAGCTTATCCCATGTTTCACCGGTTTTCACGCTGCTGTACTCACCGATAGATTGAATAAAGACAACTTTTTTGTCATTCAATTCCTTAATTTTTGTTTTTAATTCCATATTTACCTCCGATTTATCAAATGAAACATCATAATTACGGCTTTCTATGCCGGAATCCCTGAATTCCTGCGGGGATATATTGAAGCGCTTCCTGAATGCTTTTGAAAAAGAAGAAGGACATTCATAACCCACTTTCTCGGCAATTTCATTTAATTGTATCCCTGAATATCTGATAAGCCCGGCCGCCGTATCAAGCCGGACACGGAAAATATACGAGCCGATTGATTCGTTCAGGTGTGCACGCATGATACGGTGAAAATGAAAAGCCGAAAAATTCGATACTCCTGCCAATTCAACCAAATCAAGCTTACTATTTCTACTTTGACACATTAGCTGAAATCTTTTGAATATGAATAGTTTATATCTTGTTGTCTTTTAACATGCCTGAGAAATATAAGATCGATCATTTC
>JACQWN010000083.1 GCA_016209245.1 Bacteroidia bacterium | reverse complement strand
ATTCAAAACAAGATGTTCGGCGCCGCCTTTGGATAGGGACGGAATAATATGCAAAATCTTTAACATAATAAATTTAATGTTTCACCTGCCATTAATTCCGCTTATAATATTATGGTACTGGACATTCTAATATCAGGTTAATGTTAACATCCGGGCAGTTTCACCGGAGCAAATCAGGTAGTTATATAATCCGTTTGATGTAATACTATTTACCCTTTTTGGTTTATTCGCTTCGACAATTGAATAATATAAATAATCAAGTCCGTCAACTTGACTCTCGACCATCTTACCAATTTCATCGTTAAGTATCTCAATAAGTAACGTTGACTTAAATTTTCGAAGAAATATTCCCATTCCTTCCAGTACTTAAAGTTCGTGCATTTCTACATCAATTTTTATCAAATCAATCTATAATATATTATTAGTATTAATAAAATTTTCTAATGTTTCTGTATGAACAGTCACTTCGGTTTTTTTGTGGTTATTATCAAGCATATTTATATTTAAAGATGCGCTATATGGTACTTCTCCCTCAACATCAAATAAGGTTGCTTCGCCATTATGATTAGAAATTGCTTCTCTTCGGCAAGTAATGTTGTTAAATTGATTAAGTGAACAATTATAAACCAATCGCTTATAAATTTTTTCACAAGGCTCAAATGAATAGATTTTTGAATTGGGATTAATAGCGGAAGCAATCAAACTGTAAATTCCAGTATTAGCTCCTATATCAATGATTACATTTGAGAATTTACACAATTCCCTCCATATTCTTATTGACTCTTTTTCCCAACCGGCATCAATTCCTTTCCAAAATATTTCATTTTCAATAGTAGTATCTACATAGTGAAATAAATAAACAGGTTTATTATCAATTTTTATTTTAAATTTACCTTTAAATCTGAAATCCTGATATAAATTTCCAATAGGAATTTTCATTTTTTTAATAAAAATGGCTACTCCTTTTTTATATGGCATTATACGCCAAAAAAGCATTATGATTTTATAAATAATTGTTGTTGCCCTCATTAGAATAAGGGTTTAATTTTTCTTATAGAAAATATTTGTTTTGTAATCACATTACAGTTCAACAATATAAATACTTTTTCTTTCTACCAATCAAAATAACCATTTATAAAAGATAATAATATTATATATGCCGCTTTTTTTCTCAGTCCGTTGTAAATATAATAACGTGCTTTTACTAATAAATTATAGGAAGAGTTTATTCTTCTTATTTTTCTTGAAATTAACTTTTGATACTTCTCAATGTTTTCTTTTGAAGATAATGGATACCAAAATATTACTCTTAACATCGAAATTAATTCCCCCAAAATGTTACACACTCAATTCATTTTATACTTATTAATTTATGCATTTAAAAAATCCTTAAGTTTTTCTTCTGCAATACTATTTAATTTTTTTATGTATTCAAGACCTTGGTATTTTATTGTTTCTGTATTATTTATAACTATTTTAATATGGTTTGCAATTGAAATGGGATTATCATATTCTTCAATAACAAGTATTTTTTTTAAATAATCATCATAATCAAAAATACCATTATTATTACTCGTTAAACATGGGACTTCAAGAGCAAGGCTTTCGGTAACTATTTGACCCCATGATTCACTGAAAGAAATGTGCAAATTTATTGACATTGAGCCTAAAAGATTAAAAAAATTATCTCTATCCATCTTATTATGCCGTAAGATTCTATTTTCATTTCCAAGATATGAAAAGTCTATTTCATTAATCATATAAATTTTTGAATTATTTAAAAGCAATCCTGCGGTAACCTGATTATGAATATTTTTATTAAAACTTGCATTTCCAAAAACTCCAATATTTACTGTATTATTTTCAATTTTCGGTCTAATAATATCTGGGATGGAAGTTTTTAGAATCAAATCAAAACATTTAAAACCAAATAGTTTTTCAAAGCATTCTTTCAGTCCTTTCTTAATAAACCCGATTTTATTTATTTTTACAGTCTTATATAATTCAAATACTTTTGATAATTGATTTTTATTATCTGTTAATTCCGATAAAGCACCATGAAAAATAATGCCTATTCTTCTGTTTTGCATTTTTTCAATAATTTTAGAAAAATAGTCTGCAAACCCACTAAAAATCACTGTTTTAAAATTCAAATCATTAATTTTTTTTGATAATAGCGCTAATTCAACTTCATTGTACACAGAATTTGAAAAATATTGTGGAATTTCGAATACACTTTCTTTAAAAAGTCCTTTTGTAGCGAGATTTACTCCAAGCCAGTTAGTATCAGTGGGCTTAGGGCAAATAGCTAATAAATCAGAATGTTGTCTTATTTTGGCAAGCTCAGTTTCAAGAATTTCAAGTTTAATTTTTATATGTTTATTTACATATATTTTCTCACGAAATTTATTTAAGAACATATTTGAGAAAGTTTTTTGATGATGACGGTTTACGTGAATAGTTAAATATAATATTAAAAAAATATCTTCTTATAAGTCGAATTTCAAATTTACGTATTTTTTTTGATTGATCGTCAACTTCATTAATTTTGTTGAGAATCCTTTGCTTTAAGTAAAAAATGCTGTCAAAGAAATGATTAAGTAAAATGGCAGCTATACAAAATGAGTAATAAAACTTTCCCTTAGCTTTCAGAAAAAAAAGCCCTTCAGAAAGAATTGTTTGCCCGTGTTTCCAATCATCAGTTGCTGGGCTGCTACAATTTGCATGATAAATTAATGCTTCGGGTGTAAAATAATGAATATAACCTTGTTTTAACAAACGGTAACACCATTCTTTATCTTCTCCATACATAAAAAAATCTTCGTCTAAAAACATACCATACTTTTTACATATATCGGCATCAAAAAGAAGATATGCAGCGCCCAGCCATTTGCTTTGATGAAATTGATTGTGCAAGATTTTTTTTTTATTAAACAAATTTATACTATCGTTCATTAATCTTTTTCGGTTAAGTTTTATGTATATTGGATTCCCCTTTAATATTTTTAATAAACCATAATTCTCAATATTGGAATTGAAAAGGACGTTGTTATTGTAATCAATCATTTTACACCCAAGAAAGCCGATTTTATTATTTTTTTCAAGTCCTATGTATTTATGCAATGTTTTTTCAATTGCATTGTCAATTATTTCTGTATCTGAATTTAATAACAAAATATATCTACCGTTTGCTTTCTTTATCCCTGCATTATTAGCCCTTGCAAAGCCGGAATTATAGCCCATGTTTATCCAGGTAATATCTGCATAGATTTCTTTAATATACCTTTCGGAGTTGTCTTGAGAATCATTATCAACAATTATTATCTCATAATTAATATTTTTAGTTTCACTGACAATAGATTGCATGCACTTATAAAGTAATTCCGGGGTTTTTGATTGATTACCAGATATTTAACAAATTCAATTAAAAAATAATTTGTGAAAATCTGTGTAATCTGTGGCTTAATTTTCTATTTTCCAATTTATATTTAGTTTATAATCAATCATTTAAATACCGTGAACGGTTACAATTATTATAACTGAACTGATTAATACCATTAATAATATAATTAAGTTTTTTAATATCTGTATTTTCGTCAAGGGGGATACGGGGCAAACGTTCAGTAAAATTTTTATATGATTTGAAAATATTCCCCTGAACTAGTGTAGTAGCGGTTTTATATCCTACCTTTTTCACCAGCATAAATTCTCGCCCACCAACTTCAGCAACAGATCCATAAGGATATGCAAAATGCTCCACGATTTTTCCAATATGATTTTCAATGATATTTTTTGATTCCATGATTTCATGAATAGCATCATCCTCAGCGAGTTTTTTTAAATTGCAATGATTGAGCGTATGAGCGCCGATTGTAGCTAATGGATCATTGCTAAGTTCTTTGATTTGTTCCCAACTTAAAGCTAATTCCTTTACAGGTTTATAAATATCTGTCATACTGATATTGAAAATATCATTAATTATTTCATGGAAGCGGTTTTCATCAGCATCAAGAATCATTCGCCTGATTTTATTAAAGGTGATTTCTTTCTGTTCATTAGTTCGGCATTCAAAACTATATTTAATACTATTGTTTTCAAACTTAATCCAATCATTTTGTTTAAGCATTTCTTCAAGCAGGTACCACCATAAAATAACTTTTCTGTCTGGAAAACATGTTGTAATATATATTGCAAAAGGGATATTGAACTTTTTAAAAATCGGATAAGCATATTCAAAGTTGTCAATATATCCGTCGTCAAGAGTGAAAACCACAAATTTTTTACCTTTTTTTCTGCTTATTAAACATTCGTACATTTGGTCAAGGGAAATTACTTCATATCCATGCTGTAAAAAAAAATGAATAATAATTTCAAGTTTATCAGGCGATACTTCCATGCCGCCATTTTTGAAAAATGTTTTTTGAGGAGGAAAAATTCTGTGAAAAACAAGAATATGTCCAATACCTGAAAAAAAAGGTTTGGATAGAAATCCATTGGTTTTAACGAAAAGCCCCAGTATTTTATGGCTAATAAAATTTCGCATATTAAAAATCTAAAACAAAAATTTCTGAATAAAGCGAGTCAATTTGACACGGATACAGATATTGTGATTTATATAGACTAATTTGAGGATTAGATTTAAAACTAATCAAATTAAACTTTTTTGTGAAAAATCTATTGTCAAATAAAATCCCGGAAACATTAAAATTACCGGATATTATTTTAGTTATTTCAGCCAAATGCTTATTAAAAAAATTCAGATTACTGATATAGTGAATTTTTGCAGCAAATATTTTTTTCTCAAGAATTTGCTTTTTAAATATTTTTATTATACGACTATTAAAATAGTTAATAAATTTTGAACTTATTAGTTTTTTTAACAAAAAATTATTCGTTTTGAATATCAGGTAACAAGTTATGTCATTTTTTAGAAATACAATATGAAAACAATTAAATGAAGAATGGTCAGTGAAGATTTTCTTTTCTGAATTATTCAAATAACCGGATATCATATTAGGGTCTGAACAGTAGTAAATTTTTCTTCGGATATAAAGTTTGATTTGTTTAGCAGAAACCCATCGTAGTGAATTATCTAATTCTTTAAATCCGTTTTTTTTAAGAATTAAAATAGCCTCTGGGATTGAAGTATAACTGGTAATAGTATATTCATTCAAGCAATTAACTTCGTTAATCAGGTAAAGGCTTTCATTACGGTACTCGGGAAGAACAATCCAACTGCTTAATCCGCAATACTTATACAAATTATTATTGATATATCATTTATTAAATATCGTAACAAAAAAACCAACTGGTATATCGTTATCAATCATCACATAGCCAATATGTTCTTCGTCGCTTTCCCAGTGTTTTTTAAATAACCGATGCCATCGTTCTTTAGTAAATTCTGGGTTATTGAACTTTTCTAAAAGCGGAACGATAAACTCAAAATCACCAGGATAGGCTTTACGAACAGTTGACATTTTTTACTTTCTAATTTTTTTAAATCTCGTATTAAATTGACCATTTTCCACTATTATAAATTTAACAGGCATTTTATATTTAGCCATTTTTAATAAACAATGCTTACGCAGCCTTTCCGATAATACAAATTGGCTTTCAGGTTGGTTAAGAGTAATTCTTGCAGCGACAATATTTCCTGTAATAGAATGGGGCATTCCGAAAACGCTAACCTCTTTCACATTAGAATCCTCAAGCAAAACCGACTCTACTTCTGCGGGAAAAATTTTTTGACCTCCTACATTAATTACATCTGACTTCCTGCCCAATATCCTGATATAACCCCCTTTAACTTCTACATGGTCGTCTGTACACATCCAGCCATCTTCATCAAAAGGATTCGGTGCATTGAGATAACCCACCATATTTGCTTCGGAACGAATCCACAGCACATTATCTACTATTTTTGTTTCAAAACCTTTACCTCCGAGTTTAACCCATAACGAGTCATCACTTTCTGATTTTGAACGAAGCACTCCAAGTTCAGATAATCCGTATGTTTGTTTAATTTGACAATTTGGAAATATCTCTTTAACCTTTTGTAAAATAGATTGAGGCATCACCTCGGTTCCATAAGTGATTAGTTTTATACTAGATAAATCATGATTTTTATAGGCATTTGAGGCAATGAGTAAATTTAAAAATGTAGGCGTTGTACGTAGCAAAGTAGCTTTTGATTCGTCAATAATTTTACATACTGTATCCGGTTTGCGGTCAGGCAGACAAACTGCAGTACCACCATAAGCAAATGACGAAAGTAATGTATTGAAGCCGCCAAAATGATCCATCATCAGGAAAAGTACGGTCCGCCAACTTTCACGAGGCTCAATAAATTTTTTCATCACCCTTTCACAATCCTGCAATATTCCTTTCGGTTTGCCTGTTGAACCAGAAGTAAATACAATTAACCCCGGCACATCTCGTTCATAAAAATTTTCTATCAGCTCATTTTTTCCATGATATTTTTCTATCTTTCCAAGAGTCCATTCATCTCTTTCGTCAAATCTAAACAACCAGTCAATACCTGCTATTGCTGAAAACGCTTCAATTTCTTTTTCTATTGCTGAAGTAAAGGGAACTAATATGTTTTCATTCAACAGTAATGCGAAAATCAAAGCACAGATGTTCGGGCTGTATTCTCCGTAAAATGCACATATCTGTCCTTTTTTGATACCCTTCTCTACTAAAATTTTTTTCCAAAATGAAACGAGGTGAATAAAGTCGCAGTATGAGTATGATTTATTATTCCAATACAAAGATGTTTTATCTTTGAATTGTTGAATTCTATTATAAATTATGTTGATTGCCTGCATTATATTTAATATTAATTACGAATAATCATAGATCCCCAGGATAAACCAACCCCAAATCCTGAAATTAAAATTAATGAATTATTTTTTATTTTTCCTTCTTCTATCGCCATTTTCAAAGCAACAGGTATTGATGCTGAAACAAGGTTGCCAATATTTGCAAGATTATAATACATTTTAGATTTATCAATTTTTAATATAGTTCTAATGGTATCTAATGCTATTTTGCTTGCCTGATGTAAAACAAATAAATCAATATCATTAACTGTTAATGCGCTTTTTTTCAACAATTCCCTTATTTGTTTCGGTACGGAATATTTAAAAAAACTTAAAACTCCCATACCATCCATATAAATTGTATTTGAGGTTCTAATATTATTATTTCCGTTGTATATTTCATCTGTGCTGGTAATGCATTGAGGAATTCTACAAGCTCCTGCAGGAATATAAAAATTTTCAAATTCTTTTCCTGAAGAAGAAATTATTAAATCTATAATTCCCTTGTCATCCTCTATTTTTTCAATTAGTGAAACTGCAGCACCATCCCCGAAAATAACTCTTGTAGAACGATCTTTCGGATGAATATATTTTGAATAAGTATCCCCTGTAATAAGTAAAACAGTACTTGAAGTTTTTGATAAAATCATTGAACGGGCAAGCATCAATCCATAAATATAACCCGAACATGCCTGATTTATATCAAATGCTATCACATTTTTATTCAAATTAAAATGCTTATGAATAAGATAAGCATTAGGTGGCATAATATAATCAGGGCTTTGTGTACAGAAAATTATGGTATCAATAGCGTCTTTATCGAATTTTGAAAACAGTTTCTTACAGGCTTTTACAGCCAAATCAAAAGCTGTTTCGTTTTTCGTAGCTATATAGCGTTGAAATATTCCTGTTTTTTCTTCAATTTTTGTAATATCCCAATCTGGATTTTCAAGCAATAAATCCTTGTTGGTCACAATATTTTCAGGCAAAGTGAATTCAATATTTTTTATAACAATGTTCATTAAAATTATGATGTTTATGCAAAAATAATAAAATTAAAAATTATAATCTAAGCCATGATTTTGCTTCTGCTAAAGTAAATAGATTTCCATGTCCTGGAAAAACTACAACATCATCGGACAGGGTTTCAAAAATTTTTTTTAAAGAATCGGACAGCTCTTCTTTATTTCCATCGGGTAAATCGGTTCTGCCAGTCTCGTTAAAAAGTAAAGTATCGCCGGTAAAAACAAACTTCTGAAAAATATAACAGACACTTCCTTCTGTATGACCAGGAATATGAAGAATAGAAAACGATGAAGTAATTAAAGAAGGGGTATCATTAAAAGCAATTATTCTTTTAGGAGCGGATATCTTTCTTTTTTCAAAAATGTATGCATAATTGCTACACTGTTTTAGTAGCTTTAAATCTTTCTTGTGGATATAGCATGATATATTGTAATATGAACATAAATCTGCAGCAGCAATAGCATGGTCAAAATGTCCGTGTGTTAAGAAAATATATTGAAGCGGAAAATAATTTTGAATAATAATTTCTTTTATATTTTCAAAATTATAGCCGGGGTCAATTATCATTTGCAAATTATTAACCAAATCTACTATAACATAAGTATTTTGGTTATAATAACTATTTTTAGTAAGTTTAATTATTTTATAACTGCTAATATTGTGTTTACTATATCTGTTACCGTTTAACATACTAATCCGAGATATAAAACTTGTCCTGTAATAAATGAATTTTCATTAGAAGTGAAAAAATTAACTGCATAACAAATTTCTTCCATTGTTAAAGGACGGTTAACAGATAGTTTAGATACTACTTTATCAATTATCTTTTCTCCTAATGATTCGGTAATTGTTGTTGGAACTACCGATGGTGCAATAACATTACAAGTTATGCCATAAGGAGCAAGTTCTTTTGCAAGTATTTTTGTAATACATATAATTGAACTTTTTGAAGCACTATAAGCAGATGTACCTTCTTCTAAAATACTTTCTGCCATTGATGAAAAAGTTACAATTCTTCCATATTTTTGTTGTAACATTATCTTTGATACTTCCCGACATAAAAAAAAAGTACCATAAAAATTTGTTTCAATAACATTTTCTAAGATGTCTGATGTTGTTAGAGAAAGTAAAACATTGGCTGGCGCAATACCTGCATTGCAAATAAGCGCATCAACTCTTTTCCCTGTTCTTTTAATTTTTCTGACCCATTCAATAACTTTAGTTTCATCAGTTATATCAAGTTCCTGGTGTATATAATGGTCTGAAAAAATCGTTCCTTTACTTCTGCTGCAGCCATAAACATTGTATCCTTTATTTATGTAATATTCTGCTAAGCTTTTCCCGATTCCTCTACTGGTACCGCTTATAATAACAACTGAATTATAATTAACCATCTATATTATTGTTTATTAAGAAAGTGCTCAATGTATTTGACAAGGACACTTACCGTAAGATACGATTTTTCGATGTTGAATTCATGAATTTCGTTTAACATTAAAAATATTTCTTTACCGCTTGCCAGGCTGAATCTATCCTCAAGTTCGGAAAAGAATGTGATAAGTGAAATAGAATCCATTTCAGAGTCTTTTCCAAGTACTATAGTTTCAGGAATTGCGATAATCTGTTTGGGTATCATTCCTGAGCGAAGGAGACTGTTAAATGCCTCCTGAATTATTTGAAGTATATTTTTTTCGTCCATGATTTATTTTGTTGATTAAAATGTAAATGTACGATTTTGAAAGTATCTTTTAATTTTTCTAAGGGGTTTTAATATTACATTTCCTAACCTGTAATCCAAAGTATTTGTTATGTTTTTATAATCGTGGTACAGTTTTTCAAATTCTTTATATAATAAATTTGAATGTTTTTTATAAATATGTTCTAAAAGTTTGTCTAAATTAGGATTTGCTGTAACCAAAGTTCTTGAATCAGTCCTAATACGAATATCAAATAAAACTTCATTTATATAATAAAATTTCCATTTCGTTTCAGCAATTGAAAACCACAAATCATAATCCTCTATTCCATATTTACTGGTAAAACAATCGAAACCACCGGAATCAATAAAGGTTTGTTTTCGCATAATAGAAGCCATTTCTATATGGTTTGCATTAAATTGTTTTCTTAAATTAAAATCTTCTTGTTTATGAATACCTGTTTTTAACCCAAAATATTCATAATCTCCATAAATAACCCCAACTTCATTTTTTTTATCAAAAATTGATAAAGCGATTTTAATCGTATTTTTTCGAATTTTATTATCAGAATCGAGCATCACTAAAAACTCCCATTTTGAAGCGGCAATTCCATTATTTCTTGCAATGCCAGGTCCACTGTTTTGCTGTTGCAAAATTGTTAATTTATCTTTTTTTTCTAATTCTTTTAATAATTGTAACGTGATTAAATCATCAGACCCATCATCAATAATAATAATTTCATAATCTTTAAAATTTTGGTTTTCAACTGATGTAATTGCTTCCAAAATATATTTTCCAGAATTATAGCATGGTATTATTATGGATATCCTGGGCATAATGTTTTATTTAAAGAGTTTTAAATATAAATTTTCAAAATCATTGTTCAAAAATTCTTTTTTTGTAAAATTATAACAGTTTTTGCTTAATGACTTCAATTCATCTCTGCGTCTGTATAGATATTGAATTTTTTTAGACATTTTATTGATCAAAACTTCTTCGCTTTCATTAGCATTATATAAAAATCCATTAAAACCATCTTGGATAAAATCAGGTATTGCTCCAACATCGGTTGTAATGGGAACTACGCCATAACATAGCGCTTCCATAATTACCATTGGGAAGCCCTCTCTGCTGGAAGATAGTAATAGAATATGAGATTTTGTATATAATTCGGCAATTTTGTCTTTATCTTCAATAGCTCCTATAAAAATACAATTTTGCAGATTCAATATCTCATTGTCAATTTCTTTAAAATCAAAACCAGCAAAATAAAACTTAATATCATTTATTAGTTTTACTTTTTTTGCTATTTCTAAAATTATAGAAAGCCTTTTCTCCTTACTATTTCTTCCTATAAAAAGAATATTAATACTGTTTTCAAAGTTTTTGGTTTGGTATTCTTTTGGTACATCAGTTTTGTTGTTAATAACAATAATTTTATTTTTTTCTAACATGTCCACTCTGTTTTCAATGTATTGTTGAACTACAAGTTTTTTTAGATGCTGTGAAATTACAACTCGGGAATCTAAATATTTTAGAAACGGTAAGCTCCATTTTTCGGCGCCAGGTTCATTTGCATGAGTAAACGCGTGTAAAAGATCTATCCTTTTAATTCTTTGTGAATTTAAATTTGGTAAAATCTGATAATAAAATTGCGAATTACTACCGAATGTACAGGCATTTTTTCTTGAATTTATCGTTTTAATAATTACATAAGATAAGATTTTATTATATGCTCTTATTTTAATAAATGGTAATATTTCAAAGCACTTGGAATACTTATAAAAATCGTCCCTGAAATGAGTGTTATTGGAATCGCTTGTAATAAACACTACAGGTTTTAATGACTTAATGGCTTTTACAATATCAATATGCACTTGTTGTGCTCCACCTGTGCAATAATGAGGGAAAAAAAGGAATCTTTGATATTTTTTTGAAAGGAAAATAATTTTTACTGAACAATTTATAAATAAAAAAAATAAATAAAGATTATCATAGACAATAGTGAAATATTTATAGATACCAATAAATTTTAATATGCGTTTAATTATTTTTTTCAATTCCGTGAATTATAAGATTATATGTTTTTTCACACATTTCACCTAATCTGAATAGTTTTTCAACCCGTTGTTTGTTATTTATACCAACTTTTTTTCTCAATTCATCATTATTTGCAAATAGCAATATTTTTTCAGCTAGTATTTCAGGATTTTTAGAAGGTGCAAGATACTGATAGTTTTCTTCACCTACTGCTTCTCTAATACCCGGTATATCGGTACCTACAATTGGCAATTCATCATCCATTGCTTCTAACAGAACATTAGGTAAGCCTTCTCCATTAGAAGATAAAATTGAGATGCCTGCAATATTATTTAATCCTTTTATGTCTACATGGTTGCCAAGAAACTTAATATAAGGAAAAAGATTTAAATCCAATACCAATCGGAATACTTCTGTTATTGTTTCCCCAAATCCACCAATAAGAAGAAGTATTGGTCTTCCCATCCCATTATATCTTTCTACAACATATTTCCATGAATGAATTAATGTCTGATGATCTTTGTATCGGGTAATATTTGCAACCATAATCGCAATAAAATCATTTTCCGATATACCTAATTTCTCGTACCATTCTGTTGGAGAAAAACCAGGGAGCATTTTTTCCGGACCATTGAAAATAATATGAACTTTTTCGTCAGGTACCTTCAAATCATTTTTTAAATATTCCGCTCCATTAACAGAATTAGAGATAAAACAAGGTGTAAGTTTGATTGCTTTAAGTTCTGTAGAATTAAACTTGTATTCGGTAGGCTCTATGCCCTGTTGCCCCCATACAAAATACTTTGCACCAATTTTTTTCCAGATAAATCCCAGCAAAAGATTTGGCATATTGGTATAACCCATAACTACATCGGGTTTATAAGAACCAAAGACTTTTTTATAATGTATAATCTGAAAAGGATATAAATAATGAGCTAAACCACGAAAATATCCAATAACTTTAATTTTTAGTGAATATTTGTCGCATAAATCTTTCGCAGTTCCGTTGCCGGGTAAAAAAGACCATATTTCTACTATTTGATTTTTTTTATTTTGCAAGTAGTCGGCAAATAAGATTGCTTGTTTTTCAGCGCCACCTACACTAAGTTGATCAATTAAAATTAAAAACTTCATCTTAAAATATTCGTTTAAAGTAATTTTTAAAGATATAAAGTAATTTTTAAAGATATAAAATAATTTTTTTAAAAAAATATTTCTTTTATGTTTTTTTAAATATAAATTAACTCTTTCATAATTATATTTTTTGTCTTTTAAATTGTTTTTTTTAATAACAAAATTAATATAATCAACCGCTTTTTGAAAATTATTAATTTCATTATAATCTTTTATGGTACGTTTCCAACCTGCAATTGCAATTTCAATACGTTCATTATCATGAGAAAGGTAGTAACGGGTTAAATCTATTGCTTCTTTCACGTTATCAAAACCAATAACTTCTTTGTTAAGCTCAAATATTTTTCCAAGGTTTTTTTTATTATCACATATCTGCATAACTCCATTAGCAGGCAAAGTATAAGTGCGGAAATTAATTGGGCCTGTTGAATTATGAAAATTCGGTCCAATTTTAGTTCTTTGGTAGAGAGAAACCTTTTTCGCATGGTAAAGCGAAACATCTTTTTCAACAGGATAAAAACCTTTTTCCCACCCATCACCATAGTACATGCCGGATGGAAATGCCTTCGAATAAGCATCAAGCCGTTTATTTCTATCAATCACATATTTTTTTTCGCACAATAGCGCTATATCAATATCTCTTTCTTTATTGTTTATATCCTCTTCTTTCATTTCGGGCTCAAAATCTGTGGCCATAAATCCCATTGGCCAAAATCTAACTTCTTTGACTCCCCAACTTTTATATGTTTCGATTTCAGCAATATTTCCAATTAAACATAAATCATAATATTTTGCAACAGGTCTTGATAATCTTTCAGAAGAGTCAGGATCATCGTTGCAACCATAAACATTAAATGTTGGAAAATATTTTAAAATTTCAGGGTGGATATTTATTCCATTCAAGTTAAGAAAAACATCATAATTCTCAAGCTTTCTCAATAAATTATCATAGAATTGTAATAATTGCTTGTCCCCCAATTTCCACTTCTCATTAAGGACGGGCCACCATATAGGGTTGTTAGGTGGGTTAAGGGTCAAAGGTATTGTATCGATCTGGAATCCGGATTTATTCAACCTGTTCACCCAAGCATTTACTATATCGCTCATATCATGGGGATACGGATAATAACTATAACCTAAAAGTATTTTCATGCAAAATTTAAAATGTTAATTTATAAACGCTCGGATATTCCCTTATATATCTGTTCCATGATTTCCTGAATATTATATTTCCAATGCCACTTAGGATAATGGTTTTTAAACTTCTCCAAACTACTTATATACCAAATATGATCACCTATCCGGTTGGTTTCTAAATAAGTAACATTCATTTTCTTTCCTGTAATGTTTTCGCATAATTTTATGGCTTCGGACATTGAACAGTTTGAAAATCTTCCACCACCCGCATTATACACCTCTCCATAACGTGGAAACTGATAAAAGTGCCAAAACATATTTACCAAATCAAAGCTATGAATATTGTCTCTAACTTGTTTGCCTTTATGCCCGAATATTGAATAGGAATTGCCTGTTATAGCACATTTCATCAAATATGCTAAAAACCCATGCAGTTGTGTACCAGAATGGTTAGGCCCGGTTAAGCAACCTCCTCTAAATACGGCTGTCCGCATATTAAAATACTTTCCATATTCTTGCACTAAAACATCTGCTGCTACTTTTGATGCACCAAATAGTGAATGTTTTGAGTTATCAATGCTCATGCTTTCATCAATTCCGTGATAATAAGGATGGGTTTCTTCAATTTCCCAACGGGTTTCTAGTTCAACCAATGGAAGATAATTCGGGGTATCTCCATAAACCTTATTAGTAGAGGTAAAAATAAAAACAGCCTCTTTACAGTATAGTCTGGTTAACTCCAATAGGTTTAGCGTTCCATTGGCATTCACCGTAAAATCTGTTAATGGTTCATTAACGGCCCAATCGTGGCTGGGCTGGGCAGCAGTATGAATGACTAATTTAATATCCGAGCCATATTCCTTAAATATTTTTTCTAATTGACCATAATCTCTAATATCAATAGTATGATGAACATAATTATTAACCTCCTTTTTCATCTTTTCAGTATTCCAGAGCGTTGAAGCTTCATCTCCGAAAAAATATTTCCTGAGATCATTATCAATGCCAATTATCTTATCAAATTTGTTAGAAAAGAATCTCACTGATTCACTTCCAATCAGTCCAGCAGAACCTGTTATTAATGCAATGTCCATAGGTATATATTATTTTACTTAGTCCCCTTAAAAAGTTGCATTAATTACTTGAATTTAGGATATTTTGAAAGTTTTATTGCTAAATCCTCATAAAGATTTAATAAATATTTGTCGCCAAGTTTCCATTTTTTATCTAATAACGTCCAGGGTATTGCATTAAAAGGGGGATGTAACGTAATAGGAATTGTATCAACTTCAAAACTGGCACAATTTAATCTGCTAGTCCAGTTCTCTACATCTTGCTTCACATTCGTGTGAAAAGATGGATAATAGCTATATTCGATGAGTATGTTCATTAATGAATTACATGTTTTGATATTATAACATTTGAACTATATGCAAAATTTGATGTTTTAATAAGAAAATCATCAATATTAATAATTTGTTCAAATGCATCTGTATAAATAAAATATTTTTTTTTAATAATTTTATTATATATATCCCAAGCAGGTACATTTGCTTTGAAATAACTTAGATGATTTATCTCGAATAATACTATACAATTAAATTTATCTATCATAGAAAAAACATCATCTAAAATGTATGGCTCATGCCCGTCAATATCAATTTTTATGAAATGTATTTGTGAGATATTGTTCTCTTTAACAAAGCTAGTTAACCTTGTTAATTTTATTTTTTCATATTGAAGAATTTGATCATTTATTTGAGGATGTAAAGTAGCTGTCGAGTTATCAATCATTATATCTGCATATTTCTCTTGATCAGAAAAACCAAAATTAAACAAATTTACATTCTCTAATTGGTTTTCAATAATGTTAAGTTTTATTCTCTTAAAATATTTTTGAGTCGGTTCAAAAGCATATACTTTTCCATTTTTCCCAACAAGATTTGAAAATATTATAGTAAAATATCCAATATTAGCACCAATATCAAAAACAATATCATTTTTATTTATTAGTTTATTTACACAATATGTGCTTCCCTTTTCCCAAAAGCCATATTTAATAATATTTTTATCAATTATTGATTTATTCTCTAACCACATTTTACCTATAGGAGTATCATATAAAAATAATTTATTTTCATGATTTTTTTTTAGGAAAAGTGACTCTTCTTTTACTTTATTATTCTCAATATAAATATAATTTGCTATTTTATTAATATAATAAGCAAGTTGTTTTAAAATGTTAGATAAGAATTTCATAATGTATTATTAATATTAGTTTCCCAATTTAATGTAAAGCCAATTAAGCCCCTAAATGTGTCGTTTACATATGATTTATTATAATTGCCAGTATGTATAACTCGTAGTTTAATTTTTAAATAATTATATGGAATAACAAATCTTTCATTATGTATACCTACATTAAATATTATTACATAATCCATTGGGCCTAAAAAGTTCGCTGGTATAATGCATTTTGAGATATAATCACCTTGTAACATTGTAGGGATTCCAATATTATCTTCATCATGAAAACTTCTAAGTATTAGATATTCTTCACTATTACAAATATCAACAAAAATTCTTAGTCCTTTTTCTCTATTTAAAAGACTATATTTAAAAATAATTTTCAAATCTTGTCCGCTTTCAATGCAATCAGAGATTATTTTTTGATTTTGATAAATTTCAATTGAACTTATCTCAATTATATCGTTTTTCGGAATGTTAAATAAAAGATTATTTAGCTTATCAAAACTGTTTACATAAGAAGTTTCGTGAATATATTTATTAATGATTAAATTGCAATCTCCAGTTAAAATGATTTTACCTTGTTCAAGTAATATCGCTTTTTCACATAAGTGTTTTAATGAATTCATATTATGGCTTACAAACAACACCGTCCTTCCTTGTCCTTTGCTTACTTTTTGCATTTTCCCCAATGCTTTTTTTTGAAATTCTGCATCCCCCACAGCCAGCACTTCATCAACAATCAGTATTTCAGGGTCAAGATGTGCAGCTACTGCAAAAGCAAGCCGAACATACATTCCACTTGAATATCTTTTTACCGGCGTATCAATATATCTTTCTACACCGGAGAAGTCAACTATCTCATCAAACTTGTTTTTTATTTCTGCTTTGGTCATACCGAGTATTGCGCCATTTAGAAAAATATTTTCTCTTCCTGTGAGTTCGGGATGAAAACCAGTACCTACTTCAAGCAAGCTTGCAATGCGACCTTTGATTTTTACAGAACCTGTTGTAGGTGTGGTAACTTTTGATAATATCTTCAACAACGTTGACTTTCCTGCTCCGTTTTTACCTATTATTCCCAAAACTTCACCCTGTTTTACTTCAAGGTCAATATCTTTTAAAGCCCATATATATTCGCCATTTGAGATATCAAGTTTGTTTTCAACACCAATTTTAAGCGTTGGGTCTTCTTTTCCTCTGACCTTTGCCCAAAAACGACTTAGGTCGTCTGCAATGGTTTTACTCTCTACTAATCCGAGTCGGTACTGTTTGCTGATATTTTCAAGTTTAATTACTGACATGGTTTACAATTCATGGTTTTATTGTTTTTTTTGAATATCCCTGTTTTTAAAACTTTTTTGCTCTTCACAAATAATTTTAATTAAATCTTCTTCTTTCGGTAGGTTCACCAAGTACTTTGAAACAAAGACATGTTGTGGCAAGCCTGTAGTAGCATATTTTACTAAGTTTTGGTTATTTGAGGCACACATTATAATTCCAATTGGAGGGTTGTCGTATTTGTGCATTTCGTTTTCTTTATAGTAGTTTAGGTAAACATTCATCTGACCAGAATCAGCATGGGTAAACTCTCCCAATTTAAGATCAATGAGTACATGACATTTTAAAATACGATGATAAAATACAAGATCAATGCGGTAATGGGTATTATCGAAAGTAATTTGTTTTTGTCGGGCTTCGAAGCAGAAACCTCTTCCTAATTCGAGCAGAAATGTATGCAAATGATTGATAATAGCTTGTTCCAAATCGTTTTCGCTGTATTCTGATTTTTCCTCCAGTCCAAGAAATTCGAGTATTAACGGACTACGAAATAAATCGTTGGTTTCTGTTTTTTCATTGTTGACGTGTCTACGTAATATTGCTTGCTTGTTGGTACTTAATCCAGTTCGTTCAAACAACATACTATTCATTGCTCGCTGCAGTTCACGCACTGTCCAATTGTTTTTTATAGACTCCACTTCATAAAATACCCGCATAATTGGATTGTCGGTTTTTAACAATTCAATAAAATGCGAAAAACTAAGTCGGTCTAAAAGTAAAATAGCATCTGTACTTGGCATTTCGTTTTTATTTGCAAGTATTTGGGATGGAGTTTCTGATTCGACAGACAGCGCCTGTTGAATTATGATTAGCTTATTATCAGTCGATTGAAATTCAACAGACAGCGTCTGTTGAATTTGAGGATAAGCAAAATAAAATGAACGGTTCATTCGCAACGCAATTTCCGAAAAGCCTTTCAGATTTCTTTGTTTTAATCGCAAAGATAGATTTTTTATAAGTGCTTTTCCATACTCTGCCCTATCGGTTCCATTTTGTTCGTATTCTACAATGTAATAACCAATTAACCAATTTCTCAACGTTAGGGAGACATTCACTTGTCTTTGCACTTGCGATACAAAAAACTCATGTGTTTCCTTTATAATAGATGTTAACTGAAAAATGTCATTTATAGCTATTTTATTTATCATGTTTTAACTTTTTTATAGTGCGAGTCCCCTTTCTCGCTTTCTCCCCGTCTCACCTTCACTCTTTCGGTTCTTGAACCTGAAACTTTAAACCAGAAACCAGTAAACAGTGGACAATAAATAACCCGAAACTTCTAACTTCAAACCTCAAACATATATCGCGACTAAATTTCAAACCCGCCTAAGAACATCTTCCCTTTCTCTGTTAGTATATATTTTTGTTCAGGAGAGTTCGGTTTGTCCTTAATGGTTTGTTCGATAAAGCCGCTTTGTCGTAAAGGGGTAAGGTATAATTCCCTAAACCTGTCCCGACTATTAAATTCTAAAATGTTTAGCAAATCATCAATTTTTATTGGGCTTATACATATTGTTATTATGCTTAGTAAAGTGATATTTCTTTTTGATAATAACTTACGCCCTTTTTCAGCTAGGCTTACGCCCTTTTGAAAATCGTCAAACTCTATATTGTTGATTTTATGTATTCTAAGATTATTTAACTTACTCCCTTTTTCTGTCCAACTTAATCCCTTTTGAAAAAGAAACATATCAGTATCTTCTATTTCATAGAGCTTTTGAAGCAATGATAGTTGACACAATTCATATAAAGTATTTGCAGAAATGTTTTCTTTTTCAAGACCTAAAAATGCTACTATTTTTTCTGCTTTATCGCCAAAAGTTGGACAAGAAAGCGGTATGATGGTACGGAACATATCATCTTCAATAAATATAGGTTTAGCACCATTTGCATAGATTTTCAAGTAGTTCTTCACATTCTTAATCCCTGAACCTAATTCATCTGTCCATCTAAATTCAGAGAAAAACTTTCGGATAGTTGGATTTTTGGGGTATGGACTGAACGCGTCTAACGATAACACTCCTTTGAAAAGTGGTTTATTGGGATTGCTTATTTCCACCCTGTTTTTGTAAATAACGAGTTCGCTTGAATGCGCACTGGTGTATTCCCTGTGCACAATCATATTTCCAACTATTTCTCTAAATATCAATTCTCTGAGGTCTTTGCGCTGGTCTCCTTCAAGATAGAATTTTTCGGGCAGATAGGGTTTATTTTTGATAAACTCCATTATTGTTTGATACGTGTCGATTAAGTTGGTTCGTAAAGGTTGAATACGGTCATCGAAGCGGTCGATATCTTTTATTCGTACCAACACATCCACTTTATAGGCTGGCAGAATACTACCAATCACTTCGTCTTTTCCAAAGATAAGTGCAGAAGCTAATGTAAAACCTTCTTCTCCTGTGCGTGGATCGCGTCTATAGAGTTGACTATCACGCAGAATTGTCATATTGTCGGCGTCTATCCATGGATGCGTGCTATCTACTGCCCGAACCACTGCTCGTGTTTTGTCAAACAGGCGTGTATCAAGGTCTTCTAATCGGAGGTGCTTGAGAATTTCGCTTTCGCTAAAAGTATTTCGTTTGCGGAAATACATATCTGAAATTCTCGCATCATCTTCTATACGAATATCACTATCATTTACGCGGTCGTAAATTACTCCTTTATTGCTGTGAATTTGTGAACTAACCGGGATTTTCAGACATAAAAGAATTTTACCTTCCTTTTCAAGTTTATATAGCGGAAAGTTGACCGAAGGATTGATAATATCTTTATTGTTTAAGGCAGTTACAATATCCTTTTTCATCTGCTCAACGCTCGAAGGGTCAATACCTGTAACATTGCCATTATCATCAGCCCCCAATACAATAACACCACCTTCTCTGTTGAGAAAAGACGCAATTGTATCGTAAAAGCTACCCGGTACTTTGGTGCAGGCTTGCTTATACTCTGTACGGGTATCTTCGCCTTTAGCAAGGATTATATTTAGTTCTTCTATGGTCATTTATATTAATTTATTAGTAACTATTTAGGTATGAACGTTATTATCCCACCGAAGTACGAAAAAAACTACGAACATTTCGACAAGCTCAATACAACGCTTACGAATTACGAACGATAAACATAGTGTGATGTTCAATCAGATTGTAAATATTTATCAATCTGTAAATTCGTAATTCATATATTCGTAAAAAATTCGTACTTCGATGGGATAATCCGTATGAAATTATATTGACCTAAATAGTAACATTTATTATTATTTAGTTTTTTATAGTACGAGTTCCCTTTCTCACATTTCGGCAAGCTCAATGCACAGCTTCCCCGTCTTACCTTCACACTTTCGGTTCTTTAACCCGCAACCAGTAACAAGTAACCAGTAACCTCAAACATCCAACATCCCCCTCCTACACCGTATCCATAAAATTTTGCTCTACTTTGTTAAATATTAATATTCCAATAAACAGTACAAAAATAGTAAAAATTGTTGAATAAAGAATCTGGCTGAATTCAAACATGCCTGTTCCGAGAAATGCATACCGGAATCCTTCAATTATTGATGTCATAGGATTAAGCATGATAATTTTCTGTAAATTTCTTCCAATGCTTGAAATAGGATAAATAACCGGTGTAATATACATAAACAATTGAACTCCGAATGTCAATAAAAAAGCAAGGTCACGGTATTTTGTAGTAAGTGAAGAAATAATTATTCCCATTCCAAGACCAAGCAATGCCATAAGAATAATAAAATAAGGTATCACGAGCAACCCGATATTCATGTTTATTTCAAAGCCCTGCCAAACGTAGTAAATCACTAAAGCAAAAAAAAGTATAAGTTGAGTGAAAAAAGCAAACAGACTTGAAATAGTGTTTGATAATGGAACAACCAATCGTGGGAAATACACTTTGCCAAATACGCCGGCATTAGCAATAAATGTATTTGATGTTTTGGTTAAACATGAAGCAAAATAAGCCCATGCAATATTTCCTATCATATAAAACAATATTGGCTGGAGCCCATCGGTTGATATTCCTGCAATTTTTGTGAAAACTACATACATCATAAGTGTAGTGAGAAGTGGTTGAATAAAATACCATAGCGGGCCTAAAATGGTTTGTTTATATATGGAAACAAAATCTCTACGAACCAGTATCATCAACAAGTCGCGATAACGCCAGATTTCGTAAAGGCGTAAATCAAAGATACCCTTTTGGGGTTTGATTATTTCTGTCCAGTCTTGGCTGTTATTCATAAAGTGTGTTATAAAAATATAAATTAATATATCCGCTAATATTTGGTCTTTATCTTTTTAAATTTTTCTACAGGTGAAATAGCTCGTAAAAAACATTCATTAATATCCTTTTATATATTTCATTTCTCCATTCCATTTGTTTCCACCTCTTTTTTGAACTGTTTCCTCATTAATAAAAAAAATTAATTCTGAGTACTTTTTAGTGTCTATTATTAATACAGGTTTCCATGAAGGAGTATTTTTTAGAAAGGTAGCTACCTTTTTGGCAACATACCGGGATATTTCATTATTAATAACAGATAATGTATCTAAATGTATAGTGTCATGGTAGGCAATAACGAAATCACAATCATCTATATTATACAGTACCGAGTCACATATTTCAGTAATCGTCAATCCATGATATCCATCTTCCCATAATTGTGGAACTAACGTGTATATAGGATGCCCTTGCATTTTGGGCAGGTATCCAAATCGGTAATAAGTTTCCAGATTCGATTTGAAATGGTATATTTCGTTAAAACAACAAGCCCATTTAACATTTTCTTTGTATTGAAAACTATTTATAAAATCTGATATCAGCAGAGCAAGTTTTTTATCATTTTTATCAGCTTCGCTTGGTTGCATTGATTTTGCATTTGCATTAATGTATCCTGAAATAGATAAATAGATTCCCGCAATTATAATAATTGCAGATTTTACAATAAAGTGTACCCTGAATGTTTTTTTCGCTCTGTCTGAAAAAGGACATAGTAAAGCAAAAAAAACAACAGGAAAATACACCAGAAACGCATGTTTTGCTCCGGGTCCGGATGAACGCAAAATAATTATGAAAAATATTGGAATAGTGAGAATTATCCATAATTTTAAAAAAAAATCTTCATAATGTTTTAATCTGATATCCCATAACATTATATATAACCCGGTAATAACTAATATAATTATGTATAAATAACTAAAAAGTTCAATAAAAGCGCCAAAGAAACCATCCATTGCTATACCTAATGAACGATTAATGTCCCACGGATTGGTATAATAATGGTATGCATACGAAAAATTATAGAGAACAAAAGCACCACTTATAGGCATAATAATTATTAAAATTATTAAAAGTGGCTTAATAATACAAGAAAAAATTTTTCTTGCGGATTTCCAGTATTTTATCAGGCTGTAAACAAGTATTGGAAACATTATATAAAATGAAAAAAAAGCCATTATACATCTGCTTAAAATTGAAGCGTTCAGAAACAAAGAAAATAATAACAGCCAGTAATTCTTTCTGTCATTATGCCAGTTAATTAGTGAAATCAAGGCGCTGGCAAGATAAAAGGATGCTGTCAGGTCAAGCCAGAAAGCACTAATGCCCCAAAATGGGTCAATCAATAATGGAGCTGAAAAAAATAAAAATATAACAGTAATCGTAAAAAACAGTGTTTTGGAACGCTTGTAAACTGTGAGCCCTAAAATAAAAGAAAAAATAAGGATGGCAGGAATGGATGTAAATAATCCTCCAAAAGGTGAGTCCAATAAATTCTGTGCGAAAAAAATCATGGGAATCGTACGTAAAGGATGGAAGGCGTTGTTTCTGAGTTCCTGCAATGACAAGTTTATTCTTGACATTATTTGATTATAGTTAACTTCGTCAAGTGTTTTTTCATATGTTTTTATGTTTTCCTTCAAAAAAATAGCAGGGTCACAATAATATGTATAGTTCTGATAATATATACGCCCAATTTTTAAAGAAATAACAGATATAACAGAAGTAAACAAAAGGCAAAAGAACAGAATAATAATTGTTGTTTTTTTTATTTGGATTTTTGTCAGCTTGGTTCCCAATGCGAGCAGTATTTTTCCGAATTTAGCCATAAATGATATATTTTAGTTATTTACACTGTTGTTTTTATAAATAAACACCAGTCTTAAAGTAAAATGCTAAATATACTATTCCTATAATGAAATGTAATAAAAAAACTACAGTATTAAATTTTATTCGCAGGTCAACGCCTTTTGTAAGATATATTTTCAATAATTGTTTACAGGCAACGAGATACAGGATAAAAGAACAAACTATAGCTTGCCACATAAAATTTCCGTCCCATCTTCTGTGGCCGGTTTCAATGAATGTAAAACCTATAAGTAAAGCGACTGTGAAAAGTGCAACAGCATACTTAACAATTAATTCTTTTTTTAAAGTATTAAAATATGAAATAAACAAAACAAGAGGGAAAGTAATAGATGCTAAAACAGTGAAGGGTAAAAGCTTAAGGTTAATCCAATTACTTAAGAAAAGAAAAGGAGCAACAGCAATACCATCTTTTGAATCAACCGGATTGATGTTGTAAATATAGAGATACTGAGCAATGAACAAAATTACTCCGATAGCAACAGGAAGTATGTTGTACCAAAAAATACTGCTCACACGATATTTATTAAGCAGAAAAAGAGGATATATTACTGCAAAACAAAAGAAAAAACTTGGTTTGGCAAATATGTTAATTATTACCAGTAGAAAAATTACCCAAAGTTTTTTGTTATTCGGGGTTTCTAATTGTTTGTATGAAAGCCAAAAAAGCATTAAAGCAAATGGCATTAGAAAAATAACACTATCATTGTGCCAAACATTTGGAGGGAATAGACCGATATAAAATCGCCCATAAAAAAAATATGTAACAGGGAAGCTAAAAACAAATAGAAGCAAAAAAGCTGTTAGGCGAATGATGGATATGTTGATTTTATCAGCGATATTTTCTTGTAAAATTTTCTGGCAAATTATGTATTTTAATGTAACCGAACTTGCTAAAACCAGTATTGATGCGCCCAATATTTTTCCAATTTCAGATATCGGGAAGAAGTTGAATGTGTTTTTTAATAGTAGTACCGTAAGGAAGTATAGGAAATTACCGGGAATTAAGGTAATTTCTTCTTGTATTTTAAGACAACTGTTTGCGTGTGGCAATATGTCTGAAATCACATTTTCGGTGTTGGTAAGGAACACAAATATAGCGGCTGATATAAGAAATACAATGAGGGGAAACGGATTTTTTAAAATATTATTCATTCGATGTTATTATTAGTAATATTTGAATTTGTAAAGTTTATAATTACTGCATTCTAAGATTAACGAAAATTGGGTTTTGTTATTTTTTACTTTATCTGGCTTAGTTAGTACATAATCAATTATAGATGAATCTAACTTTGCATTAAAATAATTGACAATATAGTTTATCGGATGACCAGATGCATTTTTAAGAGGAAGTGCCAAGTAATCAAGCGTACCGTCTTCAGGGATATCTTCTAACAATACCGTTGTTGTTGAATTTTGTAATAGACAGCTTGAAATTTTACTATATTCTTCAATTAAATTGGTATTGTTAAGATATTCAATGCCATTTTGCTTCTTTGGTACAATAAAATTGTAAAAGCCAGAATACATTGTGGGAGGAAAGGTTATTACCAGGATGGTAAGTAGAATTGCTAGAGTTCTTTTAAACTTGTAAGTTACCAAAGTAAATGCAAAAAGATAGTAAAAAACTGCTAAAACTCTTACCATACCTGAAGGCAAATATAAAAAAGCATAGACAATGAATGTAATTAAAGAAATTTGTCCTATTGAAATAAAAAATTTTTCTTTTTTAACATATCCGTAAATTAAAAAATAAAATGTTAAAATTAAAAAAATATATCTGGTAATAAGGTAAAAAAATGGTTCATCTGGGCGACCAATAATAAAATATACTAAATTTCCTCCAAAGTAACTTTTTAGTGATTTGATGGCTAATAGAATTTGTCCATTTTTCAGATAAGCGATAATAGAAGTCATAAAACCTGTTGGTACAGGTTCAAATAAAGCTAACATCATTACAAGTGAAAGCGAAATATAAATAGTACTTATAAGAATATACCAAATTGTTTCTTTTTTAGATTGCGCTGAAGGTATTAAACCTATAGACCAAAACATCCAAGTAGGTCTGAATAAACTTGCAATAAAAATAACGATTAAAAAAGCAACAATATATTTTTTTTCAGATAGCTTATATATTTTGTATAATAAAATACTTAATATGATAGCAAAAAAGACATGAATAATCTCCTGCATGTACGAAAAAAGGTAACAGGGAACAACATAATAAACTAAAATTAATGTAATAAGTAAAATTTTTTGATACAAATTAAAAAATTTCAACCTAAAAATAATGACCAATGTAATCAGTAAAAAAAAAAGATTAGTATATATGAAGTTCATTTGATGCCAATTAAATATTTTAGCAATAGAACCATTCATTAATGGGTATGCAAAACCGTGTACATTTGCGCCAAATATTACAGCTCCTTTTCCGTTATAAGTAAAAGCTCCATGTAAGGAAGTATTTTCAAAAAACATTTTAGAATTTTGGTAGTATGTATATTCATCAGACCATGTAGGCGAATAATCATTATCAATATAAATAAAAATTTTAAAATATACACAAACAAGTACTAACAATAAGCACAGCAGTGCTAAACGAAGAATATGGCTTCTACTTGATAATGTTCCATCATCAATAAAATTTTGAAGATGTCGGAATTCTTTTATAAAATATTTATTTATTAAAGTACCAAATAAAAACAAAGTAACTTTGGGACTATTCATTGAAATTAAATTTTTTATCTATAATATAGACCGGTCTGTTTTTCACTTTTTCAAAAGTTTTGCCAATATACAACCCAATAATTCCTAATATAAAAATTATTAAGCCAGATAAAAACCATACAGAAATAATCAAACTTGTCCATCCTAGTATCACAATTTCACCCTTACAATATTTAATAAAAGAATAAATAATATAAATAAAAAAAAGTATTGATATTAACATTCCGCCTTCTCCTGAAATGATATTTTTTGTTTCATGAAAAGAAAAAGTTGCAAAATGACCAAATGACCCTAATGGTTTATCCCTAAGTTTGGTATGAAACTGAGACGCGAAATTAAAATTAAATTTGTAACTTTGCGTCCCAAAGATGAGAAAAATTTTATTAATAGAAAAACGAAAAAAGGCTAAAAAATTAAGAGCCAGGAACTGGAGCATTAGGAAA